>JACNJZ010000095.1 GCA_014382295.1 Candidatus Desulfobia pelagia
TCCTCAAGAGCAGATACCCCAAATTAAGGGCTCGCTCAGAATGACGCGGGCTGATATCTATCGCCCGCGCCAGACAGCTTGTGGCCTCATCAATCTTCCCCTTGCGAAGATACAGCTGCCCAAGATAATGATAAGAACTGACATCCAGGCAATTCACCTGAACCGCCTTTTGAAAACAGTCGATAGCCTTCTGTATATCTCCCCCCTGGGCATGGAGACGTCCAAGCTCCCGCAACGGCCTTGAAGAGCCGGGATTGGCCGCTATTGCCCGGCCTACTTCCCGCATAGCTCCGGCAGCATCTCCACCATCCTCCAGATCCCTTGCTTCCCGAAGATGCAATGTCATGGCGTCAGGATGCTGGACTTTCCGGATTACTTCATTAATTTTCTGTTCCAGGGAGGCCGTTACAAATGGCTTGGTCAAATAGCCATCAACGTCATGTTCGGCAGCTTCAGCGACCAAACTTCGGTCTGCTTCAGCCGTTATCATAAGAAAAGGAATGTCACGTAATTTTTTACTGTGACGGAGTTGGGTCAGGAGTTCTATGCCGTTCATATCCGGCATATCATATTCCGCTATGATAAAATCAACGGGTTCTTCCCCTTTTGAAAGTAGCCTCCAGGCCTCTTTACCGGTCGACACCCCATAGACATTTCTGCCGAAATGGATCATTTCGAGCATAGTCTTAATGGATTGCAGCATACCCTGCTGATCTTCAACGATCAGAATGATCATCTGATCGGGTTTTTTACTCTCCATGCTCTGTGTATCAGCCAAGAAATACTCCTGGACAAGAAACCCTTTCGGATCTCTTTATTCCCACTCTATGGTACTGGGCGGTTTAGAGGAAATATCGAAAACCACCCTGTTAACACCCCGAACCTCATTGATTATTCTGTTGGAAATCCGGCCCAGCAGATCATAAGGCAACCGGGACCAGTCTGCAGTCATGGCATCAACACTGTCAACAGACCTCAGGGCAACAACATGCTCATAGGTGCGCTCATCTCCCATAACACCAACTGTCTGGATGGGCAGCAGGACGGCAAAAGACTGCCAGACCTTGCGGTAGTACTCGGATTTTTTCATCTCCTCAAGAACAATGACATCTGCCTGGCGAAGGATATGAAGCCTTTCCTTCGTGACCTCTCCCATGATTCGGATACCAAGCCCAGGTCCGGGGAACGGCTGGCGATAGATTGCCTCTTCCGGAAGTCCAAGCTCCAGTCCAAGCTCTCTTACTT
The DNA here is from genome assembly GCA_014382295.1 of Candidatus Desulfobia pelagia. Classification (GTDB taxonomy): domain Bacteria; phylum Desulfobacterota; class Desulfobulbia; order Desulfobulbales; family SURF-16; genus Desulfobia; species Desulfobia pelagia. The sequence goes on from JACNJZ010000095.1 coordinate 1,246, forward strand.
CATCCTTGAACAGTTCCCTGAGCGGCTCAATGAGATCCAGTTTCATTATGTCCGGCAAACCGCCGACATTGTGATGGGATTTGATAGGTGCCGTTCCTCGAAATGAAACAGACTCGATAACGTCGGGATACAGAGTTCCCTGGGCCAGGTAATTGACATCACCAAGTTTTTTTGCTTCCTCTTCAAAAATCTTGATGAAGCCGTAGCCGATCAGCTTTCTTTTCTCTTCAGGATCAACAATGGAGTGAAGCTCCCCCAGAAAATACTCTTCGGCATCTATATCTATAACCTTCAGGTGTGTTTTTTCCTGGAAAAACTTCATGAGACTTTTCGTTTCACCGGTTCTCATCAGACCGTTATTCACATAAATGCATGTCAGCTGTTCACCGATGGCCCGATGAACAAGAGCTGCTGTGACTGCAGAATCCACACCGCCGGACAGCGCACAGATAACCTTGTCACTGCCAACCTTTTCCTGAATAGCAACAACTGTAGATTCTATAAAAGAATGCATGGTCCAGCTCGGCTCGCAGCCACAGATACCGAAAATAAAATTTCTCAGAACATCATTGCCAATCAGGGTGTGGGCGACCTCGGGATGAAACTGAACCCCAACGAAATGCTTCTCCTCATGACGGATGGCTGCCATAGGGGAATGCTCGCTAATGGCAGAGGCAACAAATCCTTTGGGGGCCGTCTCAATACGATCACCGTGGCTCATCCAGACCTGATATCTGCTTTCAGTGTCCATACCGGCAAAAAGACCGCCTGTATAGACGAGTTCCAGATCGGACTTTCCAAACTCTCTCTTGACCGCCCTTTCCACCTTCCCTCCCAGCTGGTGAGTCATGAGCTGTGCGCCATAACAAATACCGAGAACAGGAATACCCAGATCAAAAAGGGCTGGATCGCTCAAGGGGGCATCATCATCATAGACGCTGGCAGGACCACCGGAAAGCACTATCCCCTTTGGCTTCATTTCTTTGATTTTTTCCAGGGGAAGGGTATAGGGGTGAATTTCACTGTAGACCTTTTGCTCCCTGATACGCCTGGCAATAAGCTGGGTAGTCTGGGATCCAAAATCAAGAATAATGATTTTTTCGCTATGGATGTCCATGTGTTTGTCCGTTTATCTGAAAGATTTAAGTTTTACCCAAACACTAACTAAGGCGGTAATTGGGTGCTTCCTTCGTAATAATAACATCGTGCACGTGACTTTCTTTCAGTCCGGCGGCACTGATTTTTACAAATTTAGCTTTCTTCTGCAGTGCAGCAATGCTCCCTGCACCCAGGTAGCCCATGCCGGATCGAAGACCGCCAACAAGCTGATATATGGTGTCGCTTATAGGCCCTCGGGAAGGAACTTTTCCTTCAATACCTTCAGGAACAAGCTTTGAAGGTGACTCAATAGAATCCTGGAAATAACGATCACTGCTTCCCTGTTTCATTGCCCCGAGAGACCCCATCCCCCGGTAACCTTTATAGGTCCGGCCCTGATAGAGAAAAGAATCTCCAGGTGTTTCATCACAACCGGCAAAAAGACTGCCTATCATGATAACATCTGCTCCCATACCGATAGCCTTACTGATGTCACCGGAGTACTTGATGCCTCCGTCTCCAATTATTGAGATACCATGCTTCGCTGCCACCATTTTACAGTCATGAATAGCTGTAAGCTGGGGAACCCCGACTCCTGCAACAATCCGTGTTGTGCAAATGGACCCGGGACCAACTCCGACCTTAACGCAGTCTGCTCCAGCCTTTATCAGCGCTTCTGTTCCTTCTGCAGTAGCCACATTTCCAGCAATGACCTGGAGGGTGGGAAATGTCTTTTTGACACTCTCAAGTGTTGTCAAAATATTTTTGGAATGGCCATGGGCAGAATCAAGGACGATAACATCCACTCCAGCCTTGACAAGTTTTTCCACATCCTCAAGATGCGTTGTCACGCCAATGGCTGCTCCAACCCGCAAACGCCCCAGGGAATCCTTTGCAGCATGTGGATATTTTCTGATCTTTTCAAGGTCTTTTATGGTTATCAGTCCCTGGAGATCACCTTTATCATTAACAACGAGAAGTTTTTCAATCCGATGTTCGTGCAGGAGAGCCTTGGACTCTTCCAGGGTTATTCCCGCTTTTGCCGTGACCAGATTTTTACTGGTCATAACTTCACGTACCCGCAAATCAAGATCCGAGACAAAACGCAGATCGCGGTTGGTGATAATTCCAACAAGTTTCTTGCCATGCAGAACCGGAACCCCTGAGATCCTGTAGGACCGCATAATTTCCTTCACATCCCCAACAGTCTGAAATTCTTCAACTGTCACCGGGTCAACAATCATTCCAGATTCTGATTTTTTCACCTTTTGAACCTGCAGAGCCTGGGCATCAATCGGCATGTTTTTATGGATAATGCCTATGCCGCCTTCCCTGGCCATGGCTATGGCTGTACGATACTCTGTCACGGTGTCCATGGCTGCACTGACAAGCGGAATAGCGAGAGAGATCGATTGTGTGAGCTGGGTTGACAGGTTCACCTCGTTGGGAAGCACTTCTGAGGCTTGAGGCACCAGCAGAAGGTCGTCAAACGTATATGCTTCTTTACACATGTCCTCAAACATAGAGAATTCCTCTTTTATTGAATTGATTGTTGTTCTTTTTTCTGCAGATCTCTTACTGCGCTTACTTTTCACTGCCTGCACCAAGGCTCGTCACTTCGTTCGCCGTGACCGAATGAACTCACTCCCAGTCCGGACGCAGATAGAGTTCCGTCAACTGCTTACGCTCAACAGGGGCAGGAGCTTCGGTAAGCGGGCAGGTCGCTTTTTGAGTTTTAGGAAAGGCGATAACATCGCGAATTGAATCCTTTCCAGCCAGAATCATCATCAACCGGTCGAGACCAAAGGCGATTCCTCCATGGGGAGGGGCTCCAAGCTCCAGAGCCTTTAACAGGAAGTTGAATTTATCGGCAGCCTCCTCGGCACCTATGCCCAAAGCGGTAAACACCTTTTCCTGAATATCCTTGCGGTGAATTCGAATACTTCCCCCGCCGATTTCAGTACCATTCAGTACCATATCATAGGCCCTGCTCTTTACCTTGCCGGGATCAGTCTCCAACAGGTCAAGCTCTGAATCAAAAGGTGATGTAAACGGATGATGGACAGCAGTATGTCGTTTCTGGTCCTGATCATACTCAAAAAGTGGAAAATCGGTGATCCACAGAAAATTAAAGGTATCCTTGCTTACCAGATCCAGCCTTCTGGCCAGTTCCAGCCGAAGTTCGGCAAGAGACTGATGAACAATACCGGGAGAATCGGCCACAAAGAAAAGAAGATCCCCTTCTTCAGCGCCAAGAGTACTACTCATATTTGCGCGCTCTTCTTCGGTGAAAAACTTGGCGATCGGCGACTGCCATTCCCCGTCGGCTTTCACCTTGACCCAGGCAAGACCCTTGGCCCCGAAGTTGCCGACATAGGATGTCAAATCATCGAGATCCTTGCGGGAAAAGGTGGCGCACCCCTTGGCATTAATACTCTTTACCAGGCCTCCCTTTTCTACCACAGTACGAAATACTTTGAAGCTGCACTCTTTTACGATCTCTGTAAGACTTACGAGCTCCAGGCCGAATCTGACATCAGGACGATCGCAACCAAACCTGTCCATGGCCTCATCATAGGACATACGCGCAAAAGGAAGCTCCAGGTCGATGCCCTTTGTCTCCTTGAAAACAGCCTTCATTACACCTTCGGCAATGCTGTAGATATCTTCTTCAGAAACAAAGGAAAGCTCCATGTCAAGCTGGGTGAATTCAGGCTGCCTGTCTGCCCGGAGGTCTTCATCGCGAAAACACCTGACAATCTGGTAATAACGATCCATGCCAGCCACCATGAGCAGCTGTTTAAAAAGCTGTGGAGACTGGGGAAGGGCATAAAATTTCCCGGGGTTGACACGGCTCGGAACCAGGTAATCACGGGCTCCCTCCGGTGTGGACCGGGTGAGGATCGGTGTCTCTATTTCCAGAAAATTCTCACCATTAAGGTAATTCCGAATAGCCTGAGACGCCTTATGACGCATTATAAGATTTTCAGACATGCCCGGTCTGCGAAGGTCCAGATATCTGTAAGTCAGGCGAAGATTGTCGGAAACATCAGTATCTTCATCAAGGGGGAAAGGTGGTGTTTTGCTGACATTGAGAATACGAAGCTCGTCAACCAGGATTTCGATAGCCCCGGTTTTCAGTTTGTCATTACGCATACCTTCCGGTCGGCTGGCCACCGTGCCGCGGATTCCGAGAACCCACTCACTGCGCAAATCATGCGCCTTGGCATGCACTTCCGCGTTCAGCTCCGGATTAAAAACCACCTGAGTTATACCAAAGCGATCTCGCAGATCGATAAAAATTACACCGCCGTGATCACGCCGCCGCAGCACCCATCCCATCAATACGACTTCTTCACCAAGATTATCAGCTCGCAGCATATTGCAGTTATGGCTGCGTTTGAGTGTCCCCATGGATTCCATAGGATCTCCTTAATCCGGCTCTGAGCCGGAAGTTATAATTAGTTTCCATCCGGAAACGATCTTTTTTATGAATCTCTGCGTCAGATAAGCGTAGACTTCGAACCGCGGGGTTCCTTGTGTAGCGTATACATATACGCCTCCGCGGAACTCCTCGTTTTCCTTGACCTTCTCAAGAGATCTTCATTTTCGTGTTATTTCGTTGTTTCTGTAGCAAAAAATGTGGCCAGATCCTCATGCCACATTTTCACAGCCTCTTTTATTGCAATCTGGTGCTGATCATGGGTCTCCATATTGCGGAGCACAGCCTCACCGTTTGCAAGTTCCTGCTCTCCAACAATCAGAACGTAACTGGCTTCAGCCTTGCCAGCCTGCTTCATCTGATTTTTCAAACTGCGATCCATGAGGTCCATGGATACAGAGAGACCTTTTCCACGTAAAACATTCATGAGTACAAAAGCTTTTTTCTGGGCTTCGGGGCCAAGGGCGGCAATAAAAAGATCTATACCATTACTATGTACCCCTTTACCCAGCTGATCCAGAAGCAGTGCCAGCCTTTCCACTCCCATTGCAAAACCGATCCCTGGCACATCGGGCCCGCCCAGCTGTTTCACCAGGCCGTCATAACGGCCTCCGGCACCCACAGCACTCTGGGCTCCAAGGTCGCTGGTCACCAGTTCAAAAGTTGTCCGGGTATAATAATCAAGACCCCTGACCATGAAAGAATTCACCTTATAAGGCACAGAGAGCATATCCAGGCCATTTTTGACGGCTTTGAAATGTTCATCGCAGCCGCCACAGAGAAAGTCAAGAATCGATGGTGCCTGAACATATTGCTCCTGGCAGTTGCTGCTTTTGCAGTCGAGAACCCGAAGAGGATTTGTCTCCCTGCGGCGCACACAGTCATCACATAAGCCATTCGCCTTATCGAGAAAATCAAGCAGGGCCCGATTAAAATCCGGTCGACACTCTTTGCAGCCGAGAGAGTTTATCTCGAGGCTGGCTGTCAGACCAAGCTCTTTCATGATCTGCCAGGCCATCGCCATAACTTCTGCGTCAAGTAATGGATTATCTTCCCCAAGAACCTCGACACTCATCTGGTGAAACTGGCGGAGCCTTCCCTTCTGGGGCCTTTCATGCCGAAACATGGGGCCGATGGTATAGAGTTTCTGCACCGGTTTTACAGCATGAAGTCCATTTTCAATATAAGCCCTCAGTACTGGTGCGGTTCCCTCCGGCCTCATCGTCAGGGAAGAACCGTTTCGATCCGGAAAGGTATACATCTCTTTTTCCACGATATCGGTGGTCTCACCAATGGATCGGGTAAAGAGTTTTGTCTTCTCCAGGACTGGAACCTTTATTTCGGAGAACGTGAACCTGTGAAATATCGATCTTGCAGTCTGCTCAATGAACTGCCAGGTCTCGACTTCCCCCGGTATAATATCTTTAAAGCCCTTTAAGGCCTTCACCGCCAATGTCTCTTCCTCTCGTTGTGATTTGTCTCAATGAAAAACAGAAAAAAATAGCTGAATTACCTTGACAAGTCAAGCAAATACAGCATAGACAGCCCGGCAATTTCATCCCCGGGCAACATTATCGCTCCACAAATACCGTGGTTCACAAGAGGCAGCCTTGACAATCTCGTAAAAAATCTCGGGATGGCTAAGCAAAAAGTTTGATATACAAGGCGTAGCAATTTTTCAGGTGCGAGGCCATACATGTGGTATGCCGAGTGCCTGAAAAATTGCTACAACGCAGTAGATCGGACCTTATACGACGCCATCAGCTTTACCCTGTAATCAAGTTCTGGTGGTCGACTTTTATACACCGGTCCATGACTACTGCAATCCCGGCCTCCCTGGCCACTTCGGCAGCTTTCTGGTTGACAATACCCTGCTGCATCCACACCGCCCTGGCTTGTATCTTTACAGCATCGGCAACAACGGGCTCCACATCTTCTGATTTCCTAAAAATATTTACCAGGTCAACCTTTGCAGGTATTGCCAACAAATCAGGGTAGCAGGTCTGGCCAAGTATCTCCGTTTGACCAGGATTTACCGGAATAACGGTATAGCCTTTTTCCTGGAGATAAGTAGCCACTTGATTGCTAGGTCGTGACGCTTTAGGCGAAAGACCAACGACGGCAATAACCTGGCAGTCTACAAGGATTTTTTTTATATGTGTAAAATCAGTCAACATTATCCCCTCCCATTCTTGAATATGGTACACAACGTCTTGAACATATATCCCTGAAATACATCAAAAACACTCTTTTTTTGTGTCTTTTCACCGTCGTCGTGACTATAGTATATTTCTCTTTTGAACCAACAAAGATGATGTCTTTGTCGAAAATATTTTTCTAATCGCAGAAAAGTTTTTTTATTGCAAACAGTTCCCCCTGTGAGCTCTGTGATCAGGTTATCTTTTACTTGGAGGGAAACACGATGTGCCAGATGAGTGTTGTCTTGGAGAAGAACGGTGAACAGAAAGTCATTATGGAAAATGTAACCCGGCTGGAATCAATTGATGGCAATATAAGCGTAAGTACTCTTTTTGAAGAACCCGAAGTTGTCCACGCGGCTTTTGTAAAAACCATAGATTTTTCGAGAGGAACAGTGTTGCTGTCTTCCTCTGACGGAGCACAATAAAATGACTAAAAAAACAGACCTTGAAAAATTACGGATACTGCTTCCTCACTGGCTGGAACACAGCCACAGCCACCAGGAAGAGTTTCAGAAATGGGCAAAGATTGCCGAGCAGGAAGGAGAAGCGGCAGCGGCTTCTGAAATAAAAAAAGCACTAGAGGCAATGGCTGCTGCCGACACAGCGCTCAAAAAATCACTGGAAATCCTCGGCGGACAGATAGAGGGGCATCACCACCATCACTAACCATGTAGATCGTGAATTTCGGATTTCGGATTGTGGATTTCGGAGTATGGGTATTTGATGTTTTGTTTTTCCGCAATCCCAAATCCGAAATCCGAAATAAAAAAACCTACTTTTCAGGTATAGCCGCTATTGGTGTTTCGTGCAGAACAGCTTCCTGCAGACCACCGGCAACCACGTGGACCAGCCAGTATTGTTTGGGGTGTGCCAATATCTCTTTTCGAAGGGAGTCTTTAAGCCAGTGGGAGTCTTCAATGAGGTTGTAACAGGCACTGTCAACCCCTATAAACCCGTCTAGCATGTGGGTAACGGTGTGCAGTATTTTGCTTTCAAAACCCTGCTTGAAAGAAGCCAGATCATGAAGAGAGCTGTGACCGCATAATTCCAGTTCGCCGATAAGGCTGGATACTCTTTTCCGGTTTTCAGCGATTCCCCGCTCAAGCCGGTCCCAGAATTCCGGCTCTTCCGCCGAACAACTGCTGCTTTCATCGCAACAGACTGAAGCATATCGGATAAGGGTGGTCTTCTTCAGAAAATTATCGACCTGGAGTCTGGCACAGGAAAAATCAGGAGATTTAACCAGAAAATCATGAAAGACAGATATCCCCATTGCCTGCCTGCTATCCACGGGAACCCTGTTGAAAAGGCGGCAAACTGAGGATTTCCATAAAACTGTTTACATGATACTCAGCATCAAGATCGGGATTTTTAAAGGCGATCAGGTCCATCCCCACACTGCCGGCATGCTCCCTGTCTATAATTGAATCACCAATATAAATTGCCTGATCAGCGGCAAGGTTATAATGTTTTAAAATTTCAACCATTGCATCAGGGTGGGGCTTGGGCCGTTCAACATCAAAGGCGGTCATTACTTTCCCGAAATAAGGGGCAAGACCAAAAATATGCAGAATATTTTTCATGGTCGTTGTCCGGTTCGTACTGATGGCCATTTTATACTGAGGCTGCAGAAACTCGAGAAATTCAACCAGGTCTTTCTCCATATTCATGTGCTGAAGAAATGGCTGATAATCAAGATCTTCCCGATATTTTTCGGCCTGAGGGAGATCTTCAGGATAGTTTCTCAAAATATGCCGAACAGAGTCCATAACATTATGTATATGGACATAGTCCACCTCTTCCTCTGTCATCGGAGGGTGGCCAAAGACCTCTAAAATATGATTATAGTACATTCTGTTGGCGTTTTTAGAATCAAACATAACGCCATCACAGTCAAAAATTACAAGTTGTAAATGAGACACTTTATCCCTTATAAAGAGTTTGTATTTAATAAAATCTGAAAGCTTGCAACGAATGGAAACAACCGTTTCCAGAAAGACACAGGTTACATTAAAATATCGCGTCTAACGAGAGCTTTTTCTTTTTCAAAGTAACTTTGCCAGCAGGGATCTTTTTCCATGAATCCGCAACATCCTAAAAAAACAACTGATTTTCTTATTATCGGCAGCGGTATTTCAGGGTTGTCTTTTGCCCTTAAGGCAGCGGAACTGGGCTCCGTCACCATTGTCACCAAAAAAGCCAAGATAGATACGGCAACCAACCTGGCACAGGGGGGGATTGCGGCTGTGCTTTCCGGAGAAGATTCTTTCGACCTTCATATCCAGGATACCCTGCAGGCAGGTGCCGGGTTATGCAATGAAGAGGTTGTAAGGCTTGTTGTCGAAAAAGGACCGGAAAGAATCCGTGAACTTATTGAACTGGGTGTTTCTTTTACCAGCGACGAAACAAACCCTTCCGAGCTTGATCTGGGCCGGGAGGGCGGACACTCCGCCCGCCGCATTGCCCACGCAAAAGATCTCACCGGCAAAGAGATAGAAAGCAGTCTCCTTAAGAGGGTTGCAGAAAATCCGGCCATTTCAATCCTCGAGGATCACCTCGCCGTAGATCTTCTTATCGGCTCCAAAGCAGGGCTTGCCGTCTCCCCCCACGACCGCTGTCTCGGCGCCTTTGTTCTCGACCGCAACGACAACAGCATATCGCCCTACCTCGCCAAAATCACCGTGCTCTGCTCCGGAGGAACCGGCAAAGTCTATCTGTATACCACCAACCCGGACATAGCCACAGGAGATGGTATTGCAATGGCATACAGAGCCGGTGCCAAGGTGGCAAACCTTGAATTTGTACAATTTCACCCCACCTGCCTCTACCACCCGCAAGTGAAAAACTTTCTTATTTCCGAAGCAGTCAGGGGAGAGGGAGGGCGCCTTATCAACGAAAAAGGCGAAGCTTTCATGAAAAAATATGACCCGAGGGGAGATCTTGCAACCCGTGACCTCGTGGCACGAGCTATCGACTCAGAACTCAAGGCAAGCGGCGGCGACTGTGTCTTCCTGGATATCAGCCATAAGCCGGCAGATTTCATTAAAAACCGCTTCCCAAATATTTACAGGACCTGCCTGTCCTATTCAATAGACATCACCCGGGAACCCATTCCTGTTGTTCCGGCGGCTCACTATATGTGCGGTGGTGTTCTCACAGACATAATGGGCAGATCAAGCATCGACAACCTGTACGCCTTCGGAGAAACTGCCTGCACCGGACTTCACGGCGGAAACAGACTGGCCAGCAACTCTCTTCTTGAGGCTGTTGTCTTTGCCCATCAGGCTTTTCTTTCATGCCAGGAAGTGTGGCCCTCCCTTTCAAAAAAACCTTTTTCCGATGTGCCGCCCTGGTCTTCCGGAAAAGCAGAGAGAATTGAGGAGTGCGTACTTATAAGCCACAACTGGGATCAGATTCGGCGACTCATGTGGAATTATGTCGGCATTGTCAGGTCACAGAAAAGACTCCTCCTGGTCCAGAAAAAACTGCGGCTTATCCTCCAGGAGGTCCTCGAACATTATCATGATTTTCTTCTCACGCCGGACCTGATAGAACTCCGAAACATCGCGATTCTTTCCGATCTTATTGTGCGCTGCGCGCTCACCAGAAAAGAGTCCAGGGGCCTTCATTACACCTTAGACTTCCCGGCTCCTGACAATACCCACTGGCTAAAAAATACCGTTTTATGATGTGCCCCAAGTGAACCTCGACACAAACCTGTAAAAGTCTTTTTTTCACCACAGAGCACACAAAGATCACAGAAAAATCTTTTTATTACAGGGAGTTAACTCTGTGGTCTCTGTGTGCTCTGTGGTTGCTTTCTAGTTCTTACTACTCCCGCACACGGGCCAGAGTCATCACGTCTACATTTCCAGCGCCTGCCTGTATCAACACCCTGGCGCATTCATTGACTGTTGAGCCGGTAGTGAACACATCATCGACCAAGAGAATATTTTTCCCGGAAACATTTTTTTGGTCGGAAACCTGAAAGGCATTTTTAAGATTTTTCCTTCTCTCAACACCATTTAACCCGGTCTGGGACGGTGTATTTCTTATCCTGAGCAGAATATCATTTTTTATCTTGTTTTTTTCTTCATAAAAAAAGGTTCTGGCCAGAAGCAAAGCTTGATTATACCCCCTCTGTCTTAACCTTTTCACATGAAGGGGAACAGGCACAATATAATCAAAAGTAGACAGATCATCCAAACAGCGGCTTTTCGTTTTCAAGATGTTAAACGTTTCAAGAACGGATGTTTTGCAGCTGTACTTCAATCCGTGAACAAGATCTGATACGCGGTCATCATAAATAAAAAGAGAACGGGCCCTATTGTAATACAGAGAGGATTTCATACAGGCAGAACAGAGGTGATCCCCTCCCTGTCTCCCGGGAAAAACCCTGCCGCACCTGAAACATAAAGGAGATTCTGTAAAATGCAGCTCTCCGAGACACTGGCCACAGAGAAGCAGGCGGGATTCCGGAAGAGAAATCTCACAGCTGATACAGCTTGGAGGAAAACAGAGATCTTTTATTGCTCTCAATACTCTCTGTATCTGCTTTTTTCCCGTAAACAGCGTCGTAGAATTCGTTGAAGTCATTATGCTATGATGTTAGTGTACGTAGTGTTATGAAATCTTCTCTCTTTATTCTCATTTCAGTCATTGCTTCGATTCTCGTTTTTATAAAACTGAGCCGCTCGAAAAATGACTGCATACCATGACTGCTCATTTATGGATCCATAGGTATGGGTCTTCTTACTTATTATTTCCTCAAAACTTTTTTTTAATACCATGAATGTAAACAAAACCCACTATAGAACAATATGGCCCGATCCCGATAACAGCAAAATTATAAAAATAATTGATCAGCGTTTCCTTCCCCACCAGTTCGTTGTTGAAGATCTCCATACCGTTGAAGATTTTGCCAGGGCAATTAAAGACATGCATGTCCGGGGTGCAGGCCTCATTGGAGCAACGGCTGCCTTTGCCATGTACTGCAGTGTTCTGACCGCCCCGGAAAAAGACTGTGACACCCACATACACAATTCAGCTCAAGTTCTGGCGGCTACCCGTCCAACGGCAAAAAACCTTACATGGGCCATAGAAAGACAACTCAAAGAAATATCCAAAGAGCCCTCCCTTGAAGCAAAAAAACAAAGGGCTTTTGAGGTTGCCTGTGAAGTCGCCGACGAAGACGCTCTCTTCTGCAAACAAATAGGGGAACATGGTCTGAAAATTATAAAAGACATCAGCAGAAAAAAAGGGGGGCAACCCGTCAATGTCCTGACCCATTGCAATGCCGGCTGGCTGGCTTTTGTTGATTATGGTTCCGCCACTGCGCCTATATATGCCGCCCATCATGCCGGTATCAATATTCATGTCTGGGTGGATGAAACAAGACCCTGGCTGCAGGGGGCAAAACTGACCGCATGGGAACTTAAAGAAGAAGGAGTACCCCACACGCTCATTCCTGACAACACAGGAGGGCATCTCATGCAGCACGACATGGTGGATCTCGTCATAGTCGGCACAGACAGGACAACCTATACCGGCGATGTCGCTAACAAAATAGGCACCTACCTGAAGGCTCTTGCTGCCCGGGATAACACCATCCCCTTCTATGTTGCGCTTCCATCCTCCACTTTTGACTGGGAAATAGAAAATGGATTGAAAGACATCCCCATAGAAAAAAGATCCGAAGAGGAAGTGCACCGTATTACCGGGATGACACAGGACAATCACCTGGAAACCGTTACTATTTCACCGGCAGAAACAAAAGCCGTTAATTATGGTTTTGATGTAACTCCAGCCCGTCTTATTACCGGATTAATTACAGAAAGAGGAGTGGTCGCCGCCAACAAAAAAGATATTCTCAATTTGTTTCCTGAAAAGAAAAAGTAAAAAGCTCAAATAGTTCAACAACTACCTGTAATTATAAGTATTTTTATGATTCCACTTTTCACTTCTATTCCTTTGCCTCTTTTTCAGCTAATCCCAATTTTTCTATAACCTTGTCATGGAAAAGAGGTCTGAACTTTCGTATGGCATTATTTTCCCTTGAAGGGTGCACCCTGTTTGTCAGCAGTACCATAACAAGTTCTTTATCCGGATCTATCCAGAAAGAGGTTCCTGTAAAACCAAGATGACCTACACTGTTCCTGCTTAAATATTTCCCTCCTGATGAATATTCAGGAGACGGTGTATCAAAACCCATGGCCCAACTGCTGTTCTTTGTCTTTCTTGATTCCAGAAATAATTTAAGGGTTTCCCTTTCTATATTTTTATCTTTTTCTTTACCAAGCCATACATCGAGAATGTGATTCGTTATACTCACTACACTTTCTATGGTTCCAAAAAGACCTGCCTGACCAGAAATACCGCCAACAGCCCAGGTATTTTCATCATCAACCTCTCCACACAGAACTTTTTTTCTCCACGAACATTTTTCGGTACAGGCACAGTTTGTTATTTTTTTCTCCATGGGATTAAAAACAAGACCTTTGGATACACCAAAGTATTCCGGCATCTTTTTCTGCAGATATTTTTCCAACGACATCCCCGCTCTTTTTTCAACAATAGAATCAAGCAGCATAAAACCAAGATCGCTATACAGTGACTGCGTATGGGGGGTATATTCAAATGGTTCTTTCAAAACAAGCTGACACAGCCTTTCTTTTCTCTCTGATAACGGCAACCCTATAATATCTTTATAAAAAACCCTATAGGATGGCAACCCTGAGGAGTGATTAAGAATATCAGATATCGTAATATCTTTTGTTTCCAAAGAAAAACCTGAACCAAAAAAATTTCCTATTTTTTCATCCGGATATATCTTTTTTTCTTTAATAAGGCATAAAACAGCCATGGTCGTAGCCAATGGTTTAGTAAGAGAAGCCAGATCAAAGAACGTTGACGTATGTATATTTTCTGAAGAATAAAAAGAAGGAGTTCCATAACACCCTGTAAATGTTTCTCTCTTTTTTCCGGAAAAAAGAGAAACACCGACGGCAGCCCCTGAAAAATACTTTTCACAAACAGCCGATTTAAAAAGAGCGTTCATCTCTTTCTGAAGTTCACAAAATATATTTTCCACCTTCATTGTTCTTTCCTTAACAAGCCTTTTTAAAATTTAATATTTGCAGCAGAGCAAAATGTAAGATTTTACCAATTTTTCTAAAGAGTTAAACGTCTATTATCTTATTGATTTTTTTTTGTTTTTAAACTATTATCCCATCTGTTTTTTATGATTTTTCTTTTCTTTTTTTAACTTTATTTTTTTCGTTTTGAAAAGATGTTCAGAGAGTCTTGATAACCTGTTGAAAACTTCAAAACTTTATTTTTCCACAAATAAACAAACACGTCTCTGTTTATTAATTATATAATATAAATATATAGTTACATGAATTGTCAACTAACTAACAGGCCTAATAACAACAAAAAGTATATTTATAAAAAAACAATTATTAAAAAGCCTTTCTTAATTTAAATATACCTGAAGACTTTTTTTACCAAAAATATAAAGGAAAAAACCATGTCACTCGTCGTTAATATAGCTAAAGATGATTTTTTGTCTGCTCTTGCTTTTATTCAAAATATTACTACGAAACCTGCTACATTGGCGATTCTTTCAAATATTTTGATAGAAACAAAAAATGATACTGTTGAAATAACAGGAACAGATCTTGAGGTTGGAGTAAGACAGGTAGTTCCAGCTGAAATACTTTCTCCCGGTTCTATTACACTCCCTTCCAAAAAAATATTTGAAATAGTGAGGGAATCAAATTCCGATCATATTCATATGGAAGTTCAGGATAAAAACTGGGTGAAAATTATAGCCGGTTCCAGTGATTATAATGTAGCAGGAATGGCAAGTAACGATTTCCCTACATTTCCGGATTATGAAGAGGAAAATCTTGTTACTCTCCCTGCTGAAGATGTAAAAGATATTATAGAAAAAACTATATTTTCAGTAGCATCTGACTCAGAAAGTACCTTTACTCTGACAGGTTTACTTGTTGAAAAAGAGGATAGCGAAGAATCTCATTTTTTACGTATGGTTTCATCCGATGGACATCGTCTTTCTCTTATGAAAAAAAATACAGAGAAAGATCTCTCATCCTTTCAAATTGGTAAAACAACTATTATTCCCAGGAAAGGTGCTCAGGAAATAAAAAAATTATGTGAGAAAGCAGATATTGTATCCATTGGTTTCGAAAAAAAGCAGGCTGTTTTAAGAAGTGAAAATACAACAGTCATTATACGGCTTATGAATGGAGATTTCCCTGATTTTAGAAGTTTACTGGATGTCATAGACATGGAGAAATTTATCGAAATTGATAGGATATCCCTGCTGAATTCAATGAAACGAATGAACTTGTTTGCGGAAGAAAAATTTAATGTTGTTAAATGGCAGATGGAAAACAATGAGTTAACTCTAACTTCTCAAAGTATGGATATTGGTAATGCCCATGAAAAAATACCTGTTGAATATAGTGGGGAAAGTGTTGTTTTAGGGTTTAATGGAAAATATTTTGTTGATACCCTGCAGGTTATGACCAGCGACATTGTCAAAGTATACCTCACCGGAGCAGGAAGACCCTGTCTTATAAAATCAGAAAAAGAACCTGATTTTATAAGTGTTATAATGCCGATGGAACTCTAGGCAACTTTCTAGTAAAAAGAAAACCTTAATAAAATTTTCAAAAATATAAAAAAGCGAATTACTTATTATGACAGAAGAAACAAACGATTATGGTGCCGAACAGATAAAAGTCCTTTCCGGTTTGGAAGGAGTTCGCAAAAGACCATCAATGTATATCGGCAATACAGGGGAAGGAGGTTTACATCACCTTGTCTACGAAGTTGTTGATAACAGTATAGATGAAGCCCTGGCAGGTCATTGTTCTTTTATTAAAGTGACAATTCACCAAGATGATTCCGTCAGTGTGGAAGACAATGGCAGGGGTATACCTGTTGCAATACATCCAACGGAAAAAATATCAGCCTTGGAACTTGTCATGTGTACACTGCACGCCGGTGGAAAATTTGATCATTCCACCTATAAGGTTTCAGGAGGTCTTCATGGTGTTGGTGTTTCTGTTGTTAATGCCTTAAGTATGATGGCACGGGCGGAAGTAAGAAGAAATGGCAAGGTATACCAGCAGTCATACAAACAAGGCGTTAAAAGTGATGAAATACAGGAAATTGGAGAAACATCCAAAACTGGAACTATTATTACTTTTAAGCCTGATACTGCAATATTTACTGAAACAACGGTTTTTTCATATGAAACTATCCAGTCCCGTCTCCGAGAACTCGCCTTTTTAAATGGCGGAGTTAAAATACTGCTTAAAGACGAGAGAAGTGGTGCAGATGATGAGTTTCATTTTAAAGGAGGTATAGCTTCCTATGTTGAATATTTAAACAGAAATAGAACTCTTGTTAACCCGAATCCTATCTTTTTCATCGGTGAAAAAGATAGTGTCCAGGTGGAGGTAGCTTTTCAATATTATGATGGTTTTTCAGAACGTCTTTTTTCTTTTGTAAATAATATTCCCACGAAAGAAGGAGGAACCCATGTGACCGGGTTCAGGGGTGCTCTTACCAAGTGTATAAACCGCTATGCCAGTGATGATATAATCCCAAAAAACCTTAAGGAAAAGATGGGAGGAGAAGATGTACGAGAAGGGATTACCTGTGTTATCTCTGTTCGTGTTCCTAATCCCCAGTTCGAAGGGCAGACAAAAACAAAACTCGGTAATAGTGAAGTCAAATCCATTGTAGAATCAATTTGTAATGAAAAGCTGACAATATATCTTGAACAGAATCCCCAGGAAGCAAAAAAAATACTCATGAAGGCTGTAGATGCTCTTCGTGCTAGAGAAGCAGCGCGAAGAGCAAAAGAGCTGACCCGAAAAAAGGGATCTGGTCTTGACCTGCTCATGGCAGGAAAACTTGCTGAATGCCAAAGTAAAAAACCGGAAGAAAGGGAAATTTTCTTAGTGGAGGGTGATTCTGCAGGAGGCAGCGCTAAACAGGGAAGAGATAGGTTTAATCAAGCTATTTTACCGTTACGCGGCAAGATTATGAATGTTGAAAAAGCCCGTTTTGATAAGATACTTGGTTCTGAAGAGATCAAGCAGATGATTGCTGCTCTGGGTACAGGGATAGGCAGAGATGAATTTGATATTGAAAAACTGAGATACCATAAAATTATAATAATGACGGATGCTGATGTTGATGGGGCTCATATCAGAACATTGCTACTTACATTTTTTTACAGGCAAATGCATGCTCTTGTTGAAAAGGGGTATGTCTATATAGCCCAGCCCCCTCTGTACAGGTTAGGTAGAGGTAAGAAAGAACAGTTTTTCAACGATGATAATGAACTGAACAGTTATCTGTTTAACCATGCAAGTTCCAATTTTTCTGTAGAACTGGGGAAAGAGAAAAAGATTATCCAGGAAGAGGAAGTTATTAACCTGTTAAAAAATCTTTCTTTCTATAGAAGAATTCTTGAGTATCTGGAGAGAATGAATTTCTGGGGTGATATTATGCAGTTTCTTCTTGATGAAGAAATTCACTCAGCAGATCAATTCGCCGATGAAAATTTTGTAACCCGGTTAAAGGAAAAGCTCAGTTCTGTTGAACTCATTCTTGGCAATATACGCCCATGCCGATGGAAGGCAAGTTGTTACGAATTTGACGCCGCCATTAAAGATAAGGCCCATATTTTTATAACCGTGGGACCCCAGATACCGCTCATTCCTGAATATAGGTCTGCTATTTTGCTGTATCCTCATATCAAAGAATTCCTTAACAGTGAATTTATAATACGATCTGGTGAAAAGGAAATACCTGCTGCTAACTGGACGGAACTTCTTGACCTTATAAAAGTAGAATCCTTCAAAGGAAGCAATTTGCAGAGATATAAAGGTTTGGGTGAGATGAATCCTGAACAGCTATGGGATACAACTATGGATCCGGAACACAGGGTTTTGTTGCGGGTGACTATTGAAGATGCGGAAAAAGCAGACGATATTTTCACAACACTTATGGGTGACAAGGTGGAACCCAGAAGAGAATTTATAAATAATCACGCTCTTGAAGTAACAAATATTGATGTATAATATCAGGAGCTCCTACTTCATCCCTAAAGATAGAACTATATAATATGATAGAAGAAAACATACCATCACCGACAATATCCATAGAGAAGGAACTGAAGAAATCCTATCTTGCTTATGCAATGAGCGTCATTATTGGCCGAGCCCTTCCCGATGTTAGGGATGGTTTAAAGCCGGTTCATCGACGGGCTCTTTTTGCCATGCGGGAACTGAGTAATTTCTATAACAGACCACACTTGAAATCAGCCCGTATCGTTGGTGATGTCATCGGTAAATATCATCCCCATGGAGATACAGCGGCGTACGATACCATTGTCAGGATGGCCCAGGATTTTTCCATGCGCTATCCTTTGGTGGACGGTCAGGGAAACTTTGGCTCTGTAGACGGCGATTCACCTGCTGCTATGCGTTATACAGAGGCGAGGATGACTCGTCTCGATCAGGAAATCATAGCTGATCTTGAAAAAGATACGGTTGATTTTATTCCTACCTATGACAATTCTCACGTAGAGCCGGTTGTTTTTCCTTCAAGGGTTCCAAATTTATTGATTAACGGTTCCTCCGGTATAGCCGTTGGAATGGCGACTAATATCCCCCCTCATAATATAACTGAGATTCTCGATGGCCTTCTTGCTCTGATAGAGGACCCCAATACAACAGTCAACGATCTGATGTGTCATATCACCGGACCAGATTTCCCCACAGGTGCATTTATTTGTGGTCGAGCAGGCATCCGTGAAGCCTATGAGACAGGTCGTGGCTCCGTACTCATGCGGGCAAAGAGCCATATAGAAAAAAAGAAAAAGGGTGATAGAGAATCAATTATAATTACAGAAATTCCGTATCAGCAGAACAAGGCAAAGCTGATTGAAAAAATAGCCCTGCTGGTGAAGGAAAAGAGGGTCGAGTCAATTTCCGAGATACGTGATGAATCAGATCGTCACGGAATGCGCATTGTTCTTGATTTGAAAAAAGATGAAGTGGCAGAGGTGGTATTGAATCAGTTGTATAAGCTCACCCCCCTTCAGAGAAGTTTTGGAATTATATTTCTTAGTATTGTCAATAATAAACCGGAAGTTCTCAATCTGAAGCAGATACTTGAACACTTCATTCTGCACCGGAAAACCATTGTATATCGCCGCACGGCTTTTGATCTGAAAAAAGCAGAAGCCAGAGCCCACATTCTTGAAGGTCTGAAAGTGGCTATTGAAAACATGGATGAAGTCGTTACCCTTATAAAAGCCTCTGCAAATCCTGCTGAAGCACGCCAGGGATTGATGGAGACATTTGATCTTTCTGAAATTCAGGCCCAGGCTATTCTTGAAATGCGACTTCAGAAACTCACTGGTCTTGAAAGAGAAAAAATAATCAGCGAGTTGAATGAACTTCTCGAAAAAGTTGCCTGGCTACAGAAGGTTCTTCATGATGAATCACTGGTCCTGCAAATTATTAAAGATGAATGTGTTGCTATTAAAGAACAGTATGGTGATGAAAGGCGTACTGAAATAATTGATGCCCCAGACGAGATTTTACCAGAAGATCTGATTCAGCAGGAAGATATGGTGGTTACGGTTACTCATGAAGGATATATAAAGAGAAACTCTGTTGATTTGTATCGTTCTCAGCGTCGCGGTGGAAAGGGTGTTAAAGGTATCAATACTATTGATGAAGATTTTGTCTCCAATCTTTATCTTGCCTCAACCCATGATACTTTCCTCTTTTTTACTAATCTTGGAAAAGTCTTCTGGCGCAAGGTATACCAAATTCCACAGGCAAGCAGGATAGCAAGAGGTAAAGCTCTTGTTAATTTGCTTGAACTCTCTGAAAATGAAAAAGTAGCGGCCATTTTGCCGGTGAAGAGTTTTTCCTGCGAACTTGAGTGTTATATTATGATGGTTACTAAGCAGGGAATTGTCAAAAAAACAGTACTTTCAGAATTTGCCCGGCCGCTGCGTAAGGGAAAAATTGCCCTGACTATTCGGGAGGATGATGAAATTATAACAGCAGCAATTACAACAGGAAACAGTCAAATTTTGCTTGTTTCCCATAAGGGCATGGCGGTTCGCTTTAATGAGCAGGATGTCAGGAGTATGGGCCGTACTGCAAGTGGTGTCAGGGGTATTCGACTGGCTGCAGAGGATGAAGTGGTCGGTGCCGTGGTCATTGACTCTGACGAGTCTATTCTTGTCGTCACAGAAAATGGTTTTGGTAAGCGAAGTGCTGTTGAGGATTACCGACTCACCAAGCGGGGTAGTAAGGGAGTTTTTGCCATTAAAACCAGTGAGAGAAATGGCAATATTGTTGGAGCCCTCCTGGTAACCGATGAAGATGAGGTTATGCTTATCGCCGACAGCGGTAAAATTATCAGGATGAATATGGAGCATAACCGAGTGATCGGCCGGAACACCCAGGGTGTGAAGCTTATTGACATTGAAGAGGGTGAAAAGGTTGTTGCCATGGATATGGTTCCTGAATCCTATGGAGATGATGAAGGTGACGAAGAAAATGGAGAAAATGGAGACGATGAAGCAGTCTCCTGATTTTTCAGTTGCTGTTATCGGTGCCGGCAGTTGGGGAACAGCTCTGGCCAAACTTTTGAGTGACAATGGGCTCGGTGTTCATCTCTGGGCCCATAGACAAGAACATGTTCGCCAGATTCTCGATGAAAAGGAAAACAGGTCGTATCTTCCCGGTTTTCCTTTATGCGACAGGCTTGTTCCCCTTGCAGATATTCACGAAGCAGTAAGGGGGAAGGCCTTTGTCGTAATGGTTGTTCCCTCCCATGTATTCCGTTCTGTTTTTCAACAGATTATTCCTGTTTTAGATGATAACGCGATAGTTGTTTCCGCCACCAAGGGTATAGAAAATGAAAGCCTGATGACCATGAGTCAGGTGATGGAAGAAGAGCTTGGGAAAGCAGGGAAAAAAGGAGAAGTCGGTGTGCTGACAGGGCCGAGTTTCGCCAAAGAGGTTGCTGCCGGGATACCGACTGCTGTTACAGTGGCAGCCCGTACCATGGAAACAGCGGAGTCCATACAGGGGCTGTTCTTTTCCGAACGATTTCGGGTGTACACAAGTATCGATCTCATAGGGCAGGAGCTGGGTGCAGCCTTGAAAAATATTATTGCCGTTGCCGCAGGAATTAGTGACGGCCTTGGCTACGGTACAAATACCAGGGCTGCTCTTATCACCAGGGGGCTTGCTGAAATTACCCGGCTTGGTGTGAAAATGGGAGCAAACCCGCTCACTTTTTCCGGTCTTGGCGGCCTGGGGGATCTTGTTCTTACCTGCACAGGAGATCTGAGTCGTAACAGGGCTGTCGGTTTAAAGCTTGGCCAGGGAAAAAAACTCGCAGATATCCTGGCAGAGATGAATATGGTGGCTGAAGGTGTAAAAACAACCCATTCCGCCATGGCGTTAGCCGAAAAACAGCATGTTGACATGCCTATTCTCGACCAGATCTATCAGGTCATATATGAAGATAAAGACTGCCAGGAGGCAGTACACGATCTGTTAACTAGGCACCAGAAGGAAGAGATGGAGTATTAATTTCACTACTAACCCCTGCTAACAGACACGAACTTTTCTTTTTTTCCACAGATTTAAAACCTTTCTATTTCATGAAAACCATTAAGAAAAAAGGAGAGTTTACTCTTCCGAGCCATGCCGCCTGTCTTCAGTTTGATGTGAAGGCGGGAGATATTGACGGCAATTTGGCAGCTGTTGAAAAGGGCCTGACTCGCCTGGCTCCTCTTCCGGGGACACTTGTTGTTCTGCCGGAACTCTGGGCCGGCGGTTTTCATTATGATTCCCTTGCTGCACAAGCATCCAGAACAGAAGATCTTCTCAAACACCTCTCTGCCATAGCTGCAAAACATACTGTTATCTTTGCCGGATCTCTTCCTGAGAAAAAGTTCTGTGATGGCCAGGCTCTTTATTTCAACACCCTCTATTTTTTAGATAAAAACGGCATCGTCGGCAGGTATCGGAAGCAGCAGCTGTTTTCACCAATGAGTGAGAACAGATATTTTTCCCCCGGCAGCACCCCGCATCCTGTTGTTACCGACTTTGGGGTTCTAGGAGCACTTGTCTGTTTTGATCTGCGTTTTCCGGATCTGGCCCGATCCCAGGCACATGAGGGAGCTTCCCTTATCGCAATAAGTGCTCAATGGCCGGCTGTTCGTAGCCATCATTGGCGAACCCTGATTCAGGCCCGGGCCATTGAAAACCAGGTCTATGTTGTTGCCTGCAACCGGTATGGGGAAACGGATGGAACTGCTTTTGGCGGTCATTCCATGATTGTCGCTCCGAGCGGTGAAATACTTGCTGAAGCTGGCGACGATGAGCAGCAGATATCAGCTCCTCTTGACGGGGCAACTCTCTCCAGATCTCGATCTCTCTTTTCATCTGCCGGTGTCAGGCCGTACCGCAATAATAATGCAGAAAAAATAACGGAGCTCTCCGCTTTAAAAGAAAAAATAGAGCGTTATAAAACGACAGGCTCTCGAATAGTTTTCACAAACGGCTGTTTCGATATTCTCCATGAGGGACATGCGACCTATCTTGAGGCTGCCAGAAAAACAGGTGACTATTTGGTTGTCGGCCTTAACAGCGACTCCTCCATAAAGGCTATTAAGGGACCTGGACGACCTGTGAATAACGAGTCCAGCCGGGCCCGTCTTCTTGCCTCCCTGGGATGTGTTGATCATGTTGTGCTGTTCAGTGAAGAGACCCCCATTGAACTTATCAAAGAGCTTCTTCCTGATGTTCTGGTGAAAGGGGCAGATTGGCCTGTTGAAAAAATTGTTGGCGGCAAGGAAGTCCTGGAAGCCGGCGGTAGTGTGATAAATATCGATATGGTGGAAGGCTTTTCAACCACCGGGCTTATTGATCAGATAAAAAAACAGGGGCAATAAATACTGTTTGAACAGTGTGACTTTTCACACGTTCGTCTTTATCGACATAACTTTAAAAGAAGGCCCTTTATCTTATTCATATTCAGTCCAAGATCACGGATAAACTCTTCAAGATCTGTTCTACTGCAGTTTACGCACGACTCGTATTTACCCTTCCCGACATCACTACTCTCCATCTTGAGAAAAGCGACAAGCTCCTGTGCTGTTTTCTGACGGACATGGCTGATATCCATATTTTCCCTGGTTGAAAAAAGTTTCAGGCGCTGCCAGTTGCATATACATCTTTCCAGACCTCGATACAGGCTTTTTGAGCGGTTTTCATGGGTCAAATCACGAATCATGATAGTTGTATAGCGCTGGATGACTGCTTTTTTGAGAGGGAGGTGGTCCTGTTGTTCCAGGGTCAGGCTCGGGCCATCAGGATCTCTGGTCAGATAATAAATCGCTCCATGATATGCCACTTCCGGCATTTCTCCTGACTCTTCGATGATAAGAGCTTCGTCTGTCAGTATGTCTTCTTTGTGCATAAATCCGGTGGGGTAGAATTGAAAATGAGTTATTTCTGGTCCATATGATCCGCAAAGATAAATTAAAATGCGACTTTTTGCCAGTTCCGTAAAATTCCTTTAAAGAACAAGCCCTTTCCTACCGATGAACATGTTGTACAGGTAGTATGGAAAAGAGAGGTTGTGCCTTTTGTGCATATTGACAAGGAAGCTCCAATGAAAATGAAAACCGGCTGTCTTATTATATTTACCGTTTTATTCGTTACCGCGTTCCCGATAACTCCTGTCTGTAGCTCTGAGTCAGCTCCCCCTGAGTACCTGGAACCAAAGAGATTTGAGGATCCCGCCGAAAAGTCGGAAGAGGCCTGTGCTCTTATTACTCAGGTCCGAAAGTTGGCAGGAGGGCTTCTGGCCAACCTGGAAGATCCGGATCCCCAGATTGGTGATCTTGGTGACGGTATGCTGGTGACCACCTTTGTCGATATGAACAAGCTGTATCGATCGTCATCTTTTGGCCGTTATCTGTCGGAGCAGATGATGAATGAATTCCAGAGTCATACCTATAAGGTCATTGATATACGAAAAAGTGTTAGTGTGGTGGTTCAGGAAAAACGGGGAGAATTCGGACTGTCCCGCGATCCTGATGAAATAGGCGCCAGTGCGTCAGCCGGGGCCATGCTGACAGGTACGTATCTTGTGGGAAAAGACGATATTATAGTGAATGCACGAATTCTTGATAATGAAAGTTCGGTCCTGTTGTCCAGTGCCACAGCCATTTTTGAGAGAAATGAATTTACAGAAAAAATGCTTCAGGACGCAGCATCCGCAAAGATACATTCTTCAGAAGTGTCGTACTTGAAAAAATTAGAGAGTCAATATTGAGTTACTAACCACCATCCCCTACAGACGGGAACAACGAGATAAGCGCAGACTTCGAGCATGAAAGTTAAAATCAAGCAGGAAAAAATGAATAAGTTACATCCACCAACTTAAAACTTAAGGCAACCTTGAAAAATTGACTTTTTGCTCGCTAGCGGTGTCATTGCCAAAATGAAAAGTGCTCACATACCTCGGTATGCTGCGCTTTTTAATTTTGTTATTCCTTGCTAGCAAACAAAAATCCTAATTTTTCAAGGTACCTTTAATACTTTCAACTTAAAACTTTCATATAAAGATTTATTGACCTGCTGTTTCCAGAAGGAAACCAGGTTCTATTTTACCGGAGGGAGAGAAATGAAAAAGATGCGCCGTATAGCTGTTTTGTTAACCATAATGGCACTGGCATATTCAGGCCCTGATTTTCTCTGGGCTGAAGTTCAAGGCAAGGGAGAACAAATAGTTGTTCCTGCTATCCATGCCGCAGGGGAAAAACAGAACACCTCGGAAGTTGTGGTGGTTGAGTCCCAGGGGGTACAGGAAGCAGCGTCGCCTAAAAAAGCTGTGAGCGGCAATGTTATGGGTGGCGGATCCAATGCCACGGTGTCTGTAACGGTATCAACTGCAGCCCCCATATCAGCCGCCGCACCTTCTGAAAAGGCCGCCTTTAGACCCTCAAAGGCCAGTGCGTACCTTGATCTTGAAAAAAATGAAAAACCGGAATCTTCTATAGGAGCTGAAAACAACGGGGAAAAGGATGCCAAGCCTTGTGATCCTAAAAGATACCGGGTGTATAATTACATGCCTGACAGTCTGCGCTCCCAGGGAACAGATACTCTCCTGTCTGATATTTCCAGAGATGTTGCCGGAAAGGTTTTTTATCAGCTGAAAGATGATGGCGAAAAGAATTATAGCTCCCGGGTGGCTGTTGTGGCCGCTGTTCCGTTGTCAGATCTCAAAAGGGAAACAGAGTTTGGCCGGGTTATGGGCGAATTTCTCCTCACAGATCTGGCCGATCGCGGCTTGAAGGTCAAAGAACTTCGGCTGGGGAAAGAAATCAACATTCTGGCCCAGACAGGAGAATTTATTTTATCCCGGAATATCGGGGAGCTGGCCAATGTATCACCGGAACTTGATTATGTCGTGGTTTCTACTTTTACCAATACGAGAAAGATGCTTATTATTCAGGGTCGCCTGGTGAATTTAAAAAATGGCCTGATTAAAACATCCTGGCGCTATACAATGCCTTTGAACCGGGAGCTTCTTGGTCTTTTTCACACCATAGAAAAACCCTACACAATTGCTGTCAAGGGCATGCTGAAATAGGAATTGCTTGCAGTCGTTAATAGGGATTCACATGCAGGAAAGGAAGCTGTGCTGGAGAATATAATGAAAAAAATGCATTGTAATGTAGGAACAGTGTTGCTGTTTATCTGTGTTTTTGGCTGGGGGACTTTGGGAAGTCTCCCTTCCATGGCCGGCGATGAATCCGGAGCGGAACTGATCGCCCCCGCGCCGTTTGAGGGCCGGATTGGATATCACAGTTATGCCAATATGACAGAGCTTGTGACCCTGATCTGTGATGATGCCATGGGAGATTTCAATGGTTTTTATGGTCCGACCATGGTGGCGGTCAAGCCTTTTACAGTCATCGGCGATTTTAATACTCAGAAAGTAACCCTGCTGGGTATTACTCTGGCTGACCAGATGGCGGCAATGATAAACAGTGAACCCGCAGCGGTTTATGATGTTGAGGAAAAATACAGCCAGAAACTGGGCGGCATTGTTGAGGAAATTGACGGCTATCTGCGCATTCATATCACCGGCAGAAACGTTCGTGGAGAACGGAGAAGTTTCGTCGTCAACGTCGAAATGTCAGAACCCCTTTACAGGGCCCTGCATTCGTATGTTGAAGTGTATTAGCTAGTATTTCGATTCGTTAAAATATTTACATTTAAGCAATTTCGAGGTCAAATTT
>JACNJZ010000199.1 GCA_014382295.1 Candidatus Desulfobia pelagia
TTGTTTATCAAACTTTTTACTTAGCCATCCCAAGACTTTTTACGAGTTTGTCAAGTTTGATGGTAGTAAATGCATTACGTTCATATCCATGGACAAATTATGGATGAAGCCAATAAGAAAAGTCCCCCCAGTATTTCTCTAGGCCTTAAAGTTTTTTTCAATTCTTTACCAAAACGCCTTAACCCCCAATAAAATAAGGGCTACCTGCAGACATGCGATCAGTTTTGTGTTTCGTCGTGCCTGCCGTCGCATCATTGCCTTAGCAACTGCTAAAATAGGGATAGATAGAGAGTATGCATGTTACAATAAGGTTTTGCTGGATTTGCATGTTTAGATCCAACATCTGTCCCCAACCCTTGACAGTCTGTTTTTTTTGGTCTACATAAAGTTATATTAACTGTAACCTTATGTGGACCATGGTGGCCTATGCAACCGATTAAACAGCTGGCAAAGATTCTTGCCGGACTTGCGGATGATGAACATTACCTGTTTTCGCTTGCCGACCTGAAGGGTGCAATGCCCGAACAGAGTCAGGGCGGATTCAAGGCTCTGGTATGCAGGGGGGTAAAGGATGGTTTGCTTAAGCGTATCTGCCGCGGGTTATACCTGTATCCGTCGGTTGAGTATGCCGGCGGATTGGTGCTCTTTCACGCGGCGGCGAGATTGCGGGCCGATGCGTTTAATTATATCAGCCTTGAGACGGCGCTCAGCGATGCCGGCGTGATTTCTCAGATTCCTATGAACTGGATCACCTTGATGTCTTCCGGGCGTAGTCACATTGTAAATTGTGGTGACTTTGGTCGTATTGAGTTTGTTCGCACCAAGAAGCGGCCTGAGAATTTGACAGATCAGCTGATCTACGACTCACGTTGCCGTTTGTGGCGTGCATCCGTTGCCTTGGCAATAAAGGATATGCTGGCCACCAAACGGAGTACCGATTTAATTGACTGGAATGTAGCCAATGAACTTGTTTGATCAACTCGTTTTTCAGGCAATGAAAAACAAGGCTGAGCTTGCGCCGTTGCGTGTGGTGGTTGAGAAAGAACTTCTTCATCACGATATCATTCGCGAAATGAGTGTAGCCGGGCTTCTCGATTCCCTGACCTTTATCGGTGGGACTTGCCTGCGGGCCTGTTATGGCTCTAATCGGTTGAGTGAGGATCTGGATTTTACGGGGGGAAAGAACTTCAATCGTGCGACGCTGAGCGATTTGGCTGCTATTCTTGTTGACAGGCTGGAAGCGAAATATGGCTTGCATGTTACGGTGAGTGAGCCGAAGAAAGATACGGGGAATGTTGATACCTGGAAGATGTGCGTTATCACCCGACCGGAACAAAAATCGCTGCCTTCCCAAAGAATAAATATCGATATTTGTGCCCTGCCCAGCCATGACAGGCGCCCTATGATGTTGCGCAACCATTATGGTGTCGAGATGGGAACCTCCGGCCTGATCATTCAGGCGCAAAGCCGGGAAGAAATCCTGGCTGATAAACTTGTTGCCCTGGCCTTACGAGCAAACCGGCTCAAGAATCGTGATCTTTGGGATATTGTATGGCTTAAGCAGCAAGGTATTGATCTGCCGCTTGATTTGATCCCGAAAAAGATTCTGGATCGTCATCGGAGTACGGCAGAATTTCTGGATTTGCTGAATGAACGTAAGTCTCAATTGCAGCTGGATGTTGAGTTGCGCTATGATTTTATAAAAGAAATGACACGATTCCTGCCTGCGCGCATCGTGGCGGAAACGATTGAGAATGAAGCGTTCTGGTCTTATCTGACCAGCGTTGTCTGTGCGGAATGTGCACAGGTAGCGAAGGCGCTCGGGAACGCTTCTGGACCGCCCAAGTTTAAGATGTAGATTATGGAGAGTACGATTCCTGACTTGGTGATCTGAGACGGGTTTCAGGCGCTGCGGCCATTTCCGTGGTGTGGAGAAGGGTGTTATTTGCCAAGCACCGCGTGCGCATGATGAAACTATGCGCACCCTACGGCTGGGCGACAACATCTTCTACGGTCAGTGAGTAGGGTGGGCTTCAGCCCGACAAACCCTACCCACATTTATTGCTTTCTGTCGGCCTAAAGACCGACCTACACTTTTCACAGATCTTGCCAACTTCATCGATATTTCTTGTCGGCCTGAAGAGCGATCTGCATTTCGAGCAAATTCCATTGACAGGGTTGGGATACAAATTCTCTTTTTAAGATGTATAAGTTCCGAACAATAAGAATTGAGGGGTAGAGCGATGATGTTAAGGTTGGATATTATATTTGAAATCTTTCTGTCTCTTTGATATGGTAAAATACATCTTTATCGATGGATGATGTATTAAGGAGCATAAATGAGTGCTATCGAGTATCTAACACAATTTCTGAAGTCAGCTCGCCAAGAGAAAGGCCTGAGCCAAAGGGCGTTAAGCCTGAAAACAGGAATACAGCAGACCCAGATATCCAGAATTGAGAGCGGTCAGGCTGATCTCAGAGTCTCTACACTGGTAGAGCTGGCCCGGTCACTCGATCTGGAGGTTGTGCTGATACCCCGTTCACTGCTCCCGGCAGTCAACAGCATCACTCAGAAAAAGAGCAGCGAAGAGAACAGCGCATTGGTGCCGGAGCCGGCCTACCGGCTTGGCAATGGAACCGATGATGAGTAATCCTCAGGTGTTGGAGGTTGCGCTGTATGGCAAGCGTATCGGCACACTCACACTCCTGCCGGGGGACCAGACGCTCTTTGTCTTTGATCAGGAGTATGTGGATGATCTTCAACGACCTACATTGAGCCTCTCTTTCAAGGATGTGATGGGAGGACTCATCACCGATATTCGCAGAACACGAACCCGTCTTCCTCCTTTCTTCTCCAACCTGTTGCCGGAAGGAGCGCTGCGGGACTATCTGGCAACGAAAACAGGTATCAATCCAAGTCGCGAGTTCTTACTGCTTTGGATGTTGGGAAAAGATCTTCCCGGAGCCATCACTATCCTTGCTGCTGATGGGGCGACTCCGTCTTTTGACAGGGATGAAAAGAAAGAGAACGAAGAACCGTCGCAGAGTGGTGAGTATCACTTCTCCCTGGCCGGTGTACAACTTAAATTCTCAGGTATGGTGAATGCTTCAGGCGGGGAAACCTTTCCGGCATCAGGAGTTGGTGGTTCCTGGATTATCAAATTTCCTTCCACGATTTTTGACAGGGTTCCTGAAAATGAATTTGTCATGATGGAATTGGCCCGTGCAATTGGGATTACTGTCCCTGAAGTGCGCTTGATTCCATTGGAGGCGATCCAGGGTGTTCCGCAAAACCGCCGGCAACAGGGTGGTAACCAAGCGCTGGCTGTTAAGCGGTTTGACCGAACCGATAGTGGTGATAAAGTACACATTGAGGATTTCGCTCAGATCTTCGGAGTCTACCCGGAAAATAAATATGAACGGGCCAGCTATCGTAACCTTGCAGAGGTCATCTGGTTGGAAACCGGCGAGAGCGGCCTGACTGAATTCATCCGCAGACTGGTTTTCAATAGTCTGATCGGAAATGGAGACATGCACCTGAAAAACTGGTCACTGATCTATCCAGACCGAAGAGCGGCTCAAGTCTCTCCGGGCTATGATTTCGTTTCAACAATCGCCTATCTCCCGGATGAAAAACTGGCCCTGACATTGGCTCATTCCAAACAAATAACAGCTCTCAGCTTGAATGAGCTCACCTGGTTTGCCGCCAAGGCGCGGCTGCCAGAGAAGCAGGTACTGGATACCGCAAAGGAAACGGTTCGACGGTTTCTTGAGGTATGGTATCGTTCTGAAACTGCAGAACAGATAGAAGAGAGCGTGAGGGCACCCATTCAGCAATTGCTCGAGCGTATTCCCCTTGTTAAAGAAGTGGCCCATGGATAATATGCCAATGAAAAGGGATAATCAACGACGTGAAGGAGTAGCTCATTGAGTATCAAGTCGCTGTTAAATGTTCTGGCTGATTCCTCTTACTATACCAAAAGGGGTATCCTCATTGTTGTCGATACGGTCATGCTCACTTTTGCCTTGTGGGCCTCGGCGGCATTGCGGCTGGAAGAATTCTGGCCATCCATGTTGGATGAGTTTTCCTGGCTGTTCATTGCTGTACCTCTGCTTTCTCTTCCTGTTTTTGTCCGGCTCGGGATGTACCGCGCAGTTATCCGCTACACCAGTCTTGATGCCTTGTGGGTCATCTTTGTAGCAACTTTTTACTCTACGCTGCTCATGGTTGCGCTGCTGCTCATAGGTGGGCTTACAGGCTTTCCCCGTTCTGTCCCTCTTATATATTTCATATTGTCTTTCCTTCTTCTTGGCGGCAGCAGGCTTTCTTTTCGCAATATATACGCTCAATACTATTCGGCAAAACAGGCAGGGAAAAGGGTCCTTATCTATGGTGCAGGGTCGTCCGGAAGGCAGATGGTTACCGCCTTTCTGGATTCCTCGGAATTTAATCCGGTCTGCTTTGTTGATAATGCAAAGAAATTACAAGGTCGTGATTTGGCAGGTCTTCCTATATATGCGCCAGAACATATTGAGAGGTTGGTCGAACAATACAGGGTTGACCTTGTCCTTCTGGCCATGCCTTCCGAATCCAGGAAAAGAAAGAAGGAAATTCTGCAGTTTTTGGAGAAAGTTCCTGTGGAGGTCAAATCCCTTCCTTCTCTGGATGAGTTAGTAGCAGGGAATATTGGAGTTGAAGATATCCAGGATATCGAAATAGAGGATCTATTGGGGAGAGATCCTGTCCCTCCACGGATAGAATTGCTCCATTCCTGTATTACGGATAAAGTTGTTATGGTAACTGGGGCTGGCGGTTCTATTGGATCGGAACTCTGTCGCCAGATAGCGGCGAACAAACCCAGGAGTCTGGTGCTTTTTGAACGATCAGAATTTGCCCTCTATACTATTGAGTCTGAGATCCAGGCCCATTTTGGCGATTCCATCAAAATTTTGCCAATTCTAGGCTCTGTAACCCATAAGCGAAGGGTGCTTGCGGTGATAAAAGCACTGGCTGTCCAGACAATATATCACGCGGCGGCCTATAAACATGTCCCTTTAGTTGAATATAATCCTATTGAAGGGGTTCGTAATAATGTATTCGGCACACTGAAAACGGCTGAGGCAGCA
>JACNJZ010000201.1 GCA_014382295.1 Candidatus Desulfobia pelagia
GATAATCAAACGGAGCATTTACAAAACAGCGGGAAGTAATGTGGTGTATGTCTTCTGAGGCGGTGATTGCCATATTGTTTTATGTGTCAAGAGGTTTATAGCAGGTTACGAGATGGATACGCCAAAATAACGCTCTGCACCAAGTTATAATTGGTCGCAGGGTGCTGTGGATGCATAGGTAAGTGCAGCGTAGCGGAAACTCCGAGAGAGGTATGCGAGCTATAGCCTTCTATGCACGCATGCCGATGACGAAGCAGACGCAGTATCCTGCGACCAATTATAGAGGTTTTGCTTCGTCGATTAGCATTATCGGGATATCATCCTTGATTTCGTATATAAGTTTGCATGTTTCACAGACAAGGCCGTCTTCTTTTTCTGTCAATGTGACAGGACCCTTGCATTGGGGGCAAGCCAGGATATCAAGCAGTTCTTTCTTTAGCATCAAGATTCTCCATTGTTTTCATTTGTGAAAAAGGTATTTAAGCTCTTGGTCAGTTCTGGAAGGATGATGCCAAAGGTACTATATAATTTGCGGCAATCCAATACTGAATATGCAGGCCGACGGGCTGGAGTAGGAAATTGTTCAGTTGGTATTGGTATGATGTTTTTTATAGAAAGAGTGCGTGAATTCTTTGCTATTTCAAAAATGTGATTGGTAAAATCATACCATGTCAGAGTTGTCGATCCGCAGCAATGATATGTGCCCCAGTTGTCAAAAGTTCCCGAAAGAACTTTCCTGGCGATGACAAATAAAGCGTCTGCTATATCCCCGGCAAAAGTAGGGCATCCCCACTGATCGTTCACTACCCGCAGTTCTTCTCTTTCCTGACCAAGCCTGAGCATTGTTTTGACGAAATTGTTGCCATGGTTCCCGTAAACCCAGGATGTCCTGAGGATAATATGGCGGTCGAGAATCGATCGTACTTCCTGTTCTCCAGCCTCTTTACTTTTACCATATATCCCAAGGGGAGAAACAGAATCTGTTTCTTTATACGGCTGACTTGCTTCACCATTAAAGACATAATCAGTGGAAAGATGGATCAGGGGAATGTCATTTTTTCGACATTCTTCTGCAAGAAGGGCAGGGCCATACTGATTGGCGGCAAAAGCTTTTTCGTGATCCTCTTCAGCCCTGTCAACGGCAGTATAGGCAGCGCAGTTTACAAGCAGGTCTGGCTTGATTTGTTCAACAACACTGGAAATATTTCTTTTGTCAGTAATATCCAGCTTTGACCTGTCAAAGCCATGAACAGTTAAATCTGTGGAAGAACTTTTTCTGACAAGTTCGTGCCCGACCTGTCCATTTACACCTGTGACAAGAATTTTCATGGGTTACGTTAAACGTATTTGGGAAGATGATCTTCTGGAATATCGCAGAGACAGGGATATTGGGTGTCTTTTTCGGAAAGTATGTAGTCGCCTTGGGGCCACGATATGCCAAGGTCAGGATCTGAAAAAAGAACCCCTTTTTCATCTGCTGGGGAATAAAGATCGCTGCATTTGTAATTGAATGTGGCGGTTTCAGTTAACACAAGGAACCCATGTGCAAATCCGGAGGGAATAAAGAGTTGTCTTTTATTGGAATCATTAAGTTCAATGCTGATCCATTTTCCGAAGGATGGTGAACCTCGGCGGATGTCGACGGCTATATCAAGGACTGAACCCTGAAGAACCTGGACGAGCTTTGCCTGACCATGGGGATACTGGTAATGAAGTCCGCGCAACGTGTTTTTCTGGGAAAGCGACAGGTTGTCCTGCACAAAAGCAGAGGTGATTCCTGCTGCTTCGTATTTCTGTTTATGAAATGTTTCCATGAAAAAGCCGCGATCGTCTTTAAAGACCATAGGCTCAATAATCAATACATCCGGTATTGCAGTTTTTATTGCTTTCATTCGTTATATTTAAGAAGGTTCATTAAATATGTACCATACCCGTTCTTCATAAGGGGTTTGGCAAGATTCTCGAGTTGGACGGCATCAATATATTTCATGAAATAGGCAATTTCTTCGACACAGGCTACTTTAAGTCCTTGGCGTTTTTCAATAATTTCAATGAACCTGGCGGACTGTAAAAGAGAATCATGGGTACCAGTATCGAGCCAAGCAATACCTCGCCCTAATTTTTCGACGTTGAGTTCACCCTTTTCAAGATAGGCACGGTTTATATCAGTTATTTCAAGTTCTCCGCGAGGCGAAGGAGTAACAGATGCGGCAATGTCGGCGACCCTGTTATCATAAAAATAAAGGCCGGTCACAGCGTAATTTGATTTTGGAGCAACTGGCTTTTCCTCAATATCAACAGCTATTCCTTCAGAGTTGAAACTGACGACGCCATAACGTTCCGGGTCCATCACCTGGTAACCGAACACGGTGGCTCCGTGGGTTCGAGCAGCAGCTCGCTTGAGCTTTTCTGGAAGACCATGACCGTAAAAAAGGTTATCCCCAAGAATCATGCAAACATTATCGTTGCCGATAAAGTCCCGGCCAAGAATGAAAGCCTGCGCAAGCCCTTCAGGGCGGGGCTGTTCGATATAGGAAAAGGACAACCCCCACTGGGAGCCGTCATCCAGAAGTTCTCTAAAGCGCGGAAGATCCTCAGGAGTTGAAATAATAAGTATATCCCTTATTCCTGCGAGCATCAGCACGGAAAGGGGATAATATATCATCGGTTTGTCGTAAACCGGGAGAAGCTGTTTGCTGACAACTTTAGTAATCGGATAGAGTCGTGTCCCAGACCCTCCGGCAAGAATAATTCCTTTCATTGTTACCTTTTCTCGTAATTAAGTTCGAGCCATTTGCGATATTCACCGGAGCGGACAGATTCTACCCATTGAGAATTGGTGAGATACCAGTCAACAGTATTTCCAAGGGCTTCTTCAAAGCTGTATTGAGGCTTCCAGTCTAGTTCATTTGCAATCTTGGTCGCATCGATTGCATATCGAAAATCATGGCCTGGACGATCTTTGACAAAGGTAATGAGGGATTCATTTGATCCTGGCGATCTGTTAAGTTTGCGATCAAGAAGAGCACAGAGCTGCTTTACAATCTGCATATTAGATCGTTCTGCGCCGCCGCCAATATTGTATGTTTCACCTGGACTACCTTTCTCAAAAACACGAAGCAGGGCATCACAGTGATCGATAACATAGAGCCAGTCCCTAATATTGTTTCCGTCACCATATATCGGCAGGGGCTTTTTCTCCTGAATATTTCCAATAATTAAGGGAATTAATTTTTCCGGGAATTGATAGGGGCCATAATTGTTGGAACAATTGGTAATAAGTGTAGGCAGTCCATAGGTGCGATTGTAGGCACGTACAAAGTGATCAGAAGCAGCTTTTGAAGCGGAATAAGGACTGGAGGGATCATAGGGGCTTTCTTCGGTGAAAGCACCTTCAGGGCCAAGACTGCCATATACCTCATCAGTTGACACATGATGAAAAAGAAAGTCTGCAGGATTCCCCTGTTTATTCCAGTATGCCAGGCTTTCTTGCAATAGTGTGCATGTCCCATTGACGTTTGTTTCAGTAAAGGCCTGTGGACCGGTGATGGACCTGTCTACATGGGATTCAGCCGCGAAATGTATTATGCCTTTGAATGAATATTTTTCGAAAAGATTTTTAACCAGTTGCGGGTCACAGATATTACCATGGACGAAAGTGTGTCGCTCCTGATGGTCTTCTTGCAGATTGTTGAGGTTGGATATGTTGCCGGCGTAAGTCAGAGCATCAAGGTTTACTATGTGACAGTCAGGTCTGATCTCAAGAGTATGTCTGATAAAGTTGGAGCCAATAAATCCGGCTCCGCCTGTTATGAGAATATGTAAGGCATTGTTTGTTGTCATCATAAACATAAAAAGTAGTGTGTGTTGGGTAAATTTTGCACTGAACTTATTCTTAAACACGGAGAGATGGATAAAAATACTATACCTTGTAAATTGAGTCCAGAAAGATTAATATTTATTGTTTAATAAAGCTAGAATGGTTAGTTGCACCACAGCATTCTGCTGCATCTCATTATTTTATACTGTACCTTAATCGGATACCGAACAGGAGTTTCTTTTTGTGGTAAAATCAATAGTTGCCCAGTTTTCTGATAAAAGAATTTTACAATTGATACGTCCTTATTATGGAAGAGTTCTTTTTGCTCTTTTATTTAGTCTTGCTGCCTCTGGAGTAAGTGGAGCTATTGCCTGGCTTGTCAAGCCTGTAATTGACTCTATTTTTGTTGAGAAAAATTACAGTATGCTTGTCTGGCTTCCTCTGGCAGTTATGGGACTTTATATCCTCAGAGGTTGCTTTCAGCTGATATACAATTACCTCATGCGATCAGCTGGCATTAAACTTGTTCGCGATACCCGAATACGCCTATATAGTCATCTTCTCCATATCCCGGTTTCAGCACTTGGTAAAGAGTCTTCGGGAAAAGTCATTTCCCGGCTTTTAAATGATACAGGTGTTCTACGTTCAATAGTTTCTGATACATTATTAACCATCTTTAAAAATTTTCCAACTATCGTTGTGCTGCTTGCTGTTGCTTTATACCGGCGTTGGGATATCACCCTGCTGGCACTAATAGTACTGCCTGGGATTATCATATGTGCCAATCGTTTAGGGAAAAGTGTGAAAGTCAAACGATTCAAGGCTCAGGAAAAAGTAGCCTCATTGGCACATTTTATCAATGAGGCAGCCACTGGTTCAAAAGTTGTAAAGGTCTTTACCAACGAGAGTGGTTTGGCTAAACGTTTCAACCAGATGAGTCAATCGTATTACAGGCAGGAAGTTAAAATTGTTCGGTATAAAGAGGCTGCAAAACTGTTTGTTGATGCGTCTACAGGAGCCGGTGTTGCTCTCGTCATCTGGTATGGCGGTAGCTTGGTCGTAAAAGGTATAATAACCAGTGGTGATCTTTTTTCTTCTCTTGGGGCTGTTGTAATGATATTCAATCCTATAAAGGAGCTTGGTAAATCCTATGCAATTTTTCAAGAAATTCGTGCTGCCATGGATCGTCTCTGGTGGCTGGAATCAATTGAAGAAGAACAAGGTGGCAGTCTGCGATTGGTCGATTTCCAGAAAGATATA
>JACNJZ010000203.1 GCA_014382295.1 Candidatus Desulfobia pelagia
CTATACCTCCGAATAATCGAGTTTGCCTGCGTGGGCTGGAGAAGAGAAATGTGGTGTCAAAAGTTTCCCCTTCTGGATCACGTTCAATTTCATCCAGAGCTTCACCCCCCAAAAGTCCTTGGCCAAGTCCTATACTGATATCAATATTTTTAAACATTTTATTGAAAACAACATAACGAGAAGGGAAAAGAGAGGTTCCTAAAGGATCGTATACTCCAAGAGCAATCTGGGGAAGAAATTCATCCTCTTTAATAAGTACAAGGCGGGCACCGATATTACGGTCTTTGTAGTAACCATAATCTTGGCCTGGAAAAGCAATTAGGCTTGAAATTTCTGTAAACTGGCCGTGAAACTCCAAACGATCGAAAAGGCCAAGGGCAACGCCATAATAACGGTAGGGATCGGATCTGCCATACTTGAAGCGGACATTCCAGTCCGGCAGGATCCGGGCAGTTGGCATATCCCAGAGACCGGTGAAGGATTGCAGAGAGGGAAGGGGGCTACCTGTTGATGTCTCGCCAGCTAATGCTGGAGAGCTTGCTGTGATCAAGAGAGATATGACTAGAACAGTAAAAAAAAGAGGTATTTTGAGGCTGTTATTTTTCGAGAGTATATTCGCTCCTACTGGGATACGCTGAGAATGCACTGGGAATGAGTTAATTGTAGAGAAGAATTATTCTGTGATTTCTTTCTGGCGCATATTACGCACGAAGTTATGGAAAAAGACAATAAAAAGGGCAATAAAGCCGGAACAAACAAAAGAGAGTATCACGATTAAGCTTTTGTTTGGTTTGAAATGGTTTTCTGGAATAAATGGCGCATCAAGAACCTTAAAGGACTCCAGTTCCTTGGCTTCCGTGATCTTGGCAAGTTCCAGTTGTTTACGTAATTCAGTGTAAACAGTCTGGGCAGTGAGTCTTTCCCTTGTTATTTTAGAAAGAGTCAGTTTGTCATCAGGAACCTGTCGTTCCCAAAAGTCAAGTTCCAGCGTGACTTTATCCAGTTGCTTTTCAATAAACTCCCGTTCGTGCTTGGCATTGGATTCATATTCGTTCTCAAGAAAAAAACTGAGTTCGCTAATAATGTTTACCACCATCTTCTCGCAAAATGTTGGATCTGTGCTCTCCCAGTTAACAGTGATAAGTTCTGTTTTTTTATCCTGGGTTGCAGAATAAAATTGATCTAACATATTGTCTTGAATAGCCTTTACCAGAGTTGGTTTGTCTTCCGGAGTGTCAACAAGCCAGTTTTTTTTCTCAGAGTCCCATAAATCAGGGTAGAGGATAGGGAGCATGTCGTATTTTGTAATCAGTCTTTCCTTTAAAGTTCTACTCTGGAGAAAGGACATTATGTTGCTTGTTCCTTGGCTGGGCAGGGAAATAGGCAGGGGAAGGCTGCCTATGAGGCCACTCAGGTTTCCCAAAGAGGATTTTTCCTGTGTCAGCGGTATTATGGTAGTTGTTGATTTGTATGTTTTTTCAAGA
Source organism: Candidatus Desulfobia pelagia (assembly GCA_014382295.1). GTDB lineage: Bacteria > Desulfobacterota > Desulfobulbia > Desulfobulbales > SURF-16 > Desulfobia > Desulfobia pelagia. Next base: position 1,485 of record JACNJZ010000203.1, read on the forward strand.
ACGAAAATACATACAAAAATTGAGATAAGAGTGCAGATCGCAACAAAAAGGCTTATGAACCATTTTCCTTTCCATATGACACGCCAAAGGTCTAAGAGGTCGATTTCATCTTCCTGGTATTCCTGCATCGGGTAGGGAGGGTATGCGTATACAATTTTTTCGTCAGTTTTCGGTTCGGACATAGCTGGTTATATTCAAATCTCTCACAGAGGCACAGAGTGCGCTGAGTTTTTTAATTTTGATTAACAACGGAATACACTAATTTTTACTTATATCGCGAAAGCTATTCCAGCAGTGGTGGCGACTTTAAAGACTATATCAGAAATATCATGGACATATTTAAGAAATGGAATCCTCTCGAGATCTTCTGGGACGACAATGGTATCACCAGGCATCATCGGTGTTCTGCCAAAATCTCTGAACATCCCATTGCTTTGTGAGGCGGCAACCACTTCACCATTTGCTTTCAATACATAGATATTATCGTCGTCTGCTGTCTTGGTTGGACCACCTGCCTGGTTAAGATAATCTTCCAGGTCATACTTTGTCTGATAGAGAAAAGAATTGGCGCTGTATACACTGCCGACAACAGAAACAAAATTCGGCTGTTTGGGAATAGTAAGGGCGTCTCCAGCGTGAAGCTCGAAATCAAAAGCACTGTTCTTGAATGATGCGAGCGGAGCCAAGGTGATATTCATTCGACCATTTGCTTTGATATTTCGCAATCTGGCTACCAACCCTGTTAAGGCTTGTTGCTCGGCCTCAGGTTGGGCATCTGTGTTGGTTGACATGAGGTGAACCTGTTGAGCTAAAACTGATTGGACCCTGATTTCAAGATCATCAATCATTTTGTCGATACTGGCCTGCTGGATTTCTCTGGCATTTTCAGAGGTGAAAAATGCTCCATGGAAATAAGCGCTATCCGTAAAACCTCCTGCTCTTTCAATAAGGTCGGAAAGACGTTCTCCATCTTTTATGCGATAGGAACCAGGGAATCTAACTTCACCACCAATGGAAACGCTTTTGAAGCTTGCGGCATCTTTAACTTGTCGAACGTAGACATAATCGTATGGCTGAAGTTGGAAATTCCCGTCTGTTTCAGCTGATAAAGTTTGGTGGTCTGTTAACACAGAACCGTCTTTTATAATCTGACGGCTTAAATCAAGGCGGGTCTTGTCCGCGTCAAATTTAAATCCTCCGGCCATACCAAACAGATCAGATAAAGTGAGCCCAGGGGTATAGGTATATTCTCCTGGCTGCCAGACACTTCCGACAAGTTTTATCGGCTCACTCATTTTAAATTGAGCCCGGGATAGGATTTCGACTCTGTCGTAGGGATTGAGAGCTGTATCGTATTTACCGCTTAGTACCTCTTCAAGAGGGAAGCGTTCAACTCGGTATCGTGTTGTTGCTATGTCATAACGGTGGAGAAGACCAAAGTCGGTGATGCTGTCTGGCCGGAGAAGTTCAGGGCTTGTAAGTATGTCAGAAAGTTGTAAGCCTGGTTTGTAGTTGAAAACATCGTTAGCCCAGACATTCCCTTCTAACCGAATAATCTGAGGCCATGCTGCTCCAACGAACTGCAATTCAAGAAGATCACCATCTTGGATAGTGACATGTGTTAAATCAAGGTCTGTTGTTCGGCTGTCCAGGTCCGAGACGACGAATTCCTGATTGTTGTTAAATCTCTTGAGTAGCATTTTTAAAGTAAAACTCTGAGGTAATGCGCCACCTGCCAGTTGAAGAAGATCTGCTACTGATTTTTCACTGGTAAGTTCGTAAATCGCCGGTTGGGCAGCGGCGCCTGCTATTGCAGCAGTGGGCCCTATTCGAGGGACAAAGAGAACATCACCATTTTTCAAAATAACATCATCATCTCTGGAACCATTAAGTAAAAGAGAATACAAATCTATGTGTCTTATTATGGAGCCATCTCGAAATAAGCTTATGTTTCGTAATGAACCACTTTTTTTGATACCGCCCCCTTTGACGAGGCCGCTCAGAACTGTTGTAAAGGCAGGTACTAAATGGAGACCAGGTTGATTCACTTCTCCGACAACATAAAGCTCTACACTGCGCAATTCTGTAAGAATTACATTGATATTAACTCCCTGAAAATATTTTTCTGCTTCCTGAAGAAGGAGTTTCTCGATTTTTCCAAGAGGGGTACCGGCAAGGGGAACGATTCCAAGTTTGGGCAGGTCAAGAGTCCCTTCTTTGCTGATAACACCTGTGAAGTCGGCATCAAGTCCACTTCCCCAAAACCTGACATGTAAGGTGTCTCCAGGGCCGACAAGATAGGTGGAGCTGGGGACAGTAAGGCGGCTGATGGATTGAGTGGTAGTGTTGAAAAGAGAATATCCGTATTGTGTTAATGATTGTGATAAAGAAGAATTATATTGTTGTCGGTAAAGTTGTTCTGTCGTGGACAGAGTTTTCGTATTGGTAATTTGAACAGGTTGTCCTTGATTATCGGAGGACGCGGTATCTTCAGAAATATTTTGTTTAGCGTTACGCTCTAATGCAGATGAACTTGAAGATGTCTGGCCACTTTCAGAAAGAAGGCTTTGAACCTGTTGTTGGGTAGAGCCAGGCATATTTTGAAGAAGCTGCTGAACTTGAGGAGAAGTCATACCTGCAGCACCTGAAGCAATACCGGCTGCTGTTAAAGGACCTCTTTCCTGGGCTGAAACCCCTGTCATGTGAAGAAAAATAATAAAAAATGAACCGAGTATATATAATAAGCTATGGAAAGTTGATTTTCCTCGCATGAAAATTTCCTGGTAAATTTTGATGGTGTCGTGAAAAAATGTCATCCCCTGTGAAAACGGAGTTTGTTTGATAGTACTAACAGCCTGAAATTACATGGTTATATGGTTTGTGGGCATAGAGAAAATACACAAATTTTGTTTTTTTTACGATGTGATTTCTATTTGTATTGAATCAAGTTCCTACTAAACAAAAAAAAAGGCTGCTAAAAAGCAGCCTTTTTTTAACTGAAATTTTGTTTTGATACAAGGGGATTAATGATGGACTGTAGTGGAACTACTACCTCCTCCTCCACCTGAAGCGACAGCGGCAACAGCGGCAACAGCTGCGACACTCGCGGCTACTGCTGTCATACTGATACCTGTTGCTGCTGCAGCGGCACCACCGGCAGCGGCCGTACCTGCTGCAGTCCCGCTGGCAGTTCCGGTTGCAGCACCTGTTGCTGTACCTGCTCCGGCACCGGCTTCTGAACCAGCTCCAGGCTGGGCAAGGCAGATTGATGATGAGGTAAGTATAAAGATTGATCCGACGACTAATGCTGAGAGTTTCTTTTTCATTGTTACCCCTTGTTCATTTATTTTTAATTTTTAGACCACGAAATTTAAAGTAGTTAGGTTCTTATAACCAGCTGGACATGTTTTTGCTAGTTTTTTTTAAAAAAAAATAACGGGTTAGTATTGATAGGTTTCCTGTGGGTACTCCTTAAAGCTTGGAGAGAAGACTCCTTGCAGCATTGCAACATTCTTCAATGTTTCCTGTTATGGCTGTGCCTGATCGTTCAGCCTTGCGTATTG
>JACNJZ010000105.1 GCA_014382295.1 Candidatus Desulfobia pelagia
TCGACCCCGGCGGCAAACCGGGAATTCGTGTTTCCCGTGAGCCATCCGGACTAATGGAAAGCACTTCCTCAAAGCCCTTGCGAACTGTTTTCAGGAGAATGGTTGTGCTGTCTTCTGACCATTTGAAACTGATGACACCGCGGCTGGTGAGCCTGCGAGGCTCAGTGCCGTCGGCCTGCATGACCCAGAGGTCGTCGGGGGTATGGAGGGTCGAAGAAAGAAAAGCAACCTTTTGGCCATCAGGAGAGAAGGCTGGATTCCAGCCGCCATTGGGAGGAGCGGTGCTGTTCCGCAGCCACTCTGTTTCATCCACCGCAACTGCCGTGAAACCGGCAGGAACTGCTTTCTCCGGAACCGTTGGAAGCTCATTGGAACATGAGGTGAATAAAACCAGAAGACTGACCATACATAAAATTTTCATACTCATTTTTCCATTAATTTAACTGCTTAAACTGGAGGTGAATAAAAAAATACACCTTTGTCTTAATACGTAATTCAAATCCTTCCCAAGAAGAGTACCACTATGTGTTAGTCAAATCAATCTATTCTCCGTAACAAACCAAACAAATAAACGCGGACGAAAAAAACATCCGAAATCCGAAATCCGAAATCTAAACTTTTTTCCCTGTTCCAAAAGAAAAGGCGGACGGGATTTCTCCGCCCGCCTTCCACAATACAAGGTTATAACAAATCAAACATTCACGAAAGCCAACTTAGAAAGCCTTCACGAAAGCTTTGGTGCCGCCCTTCTGATGACACTTGCCACAACCGAATGCTGGGTTGTCACCGATAGAAGCGACGCCATCAATATCAGCTTCACCGACAGAGATGAAGGCATGGCCGGTGGTATCCCAACGGGTCATGTTCTCATACTGAGTTGCATGGGCCTTGTGGCAGGTCAAACAGCTAATCCGGGATTCGGCAAGCGCTGTAGCAGGAGTAGCCATGGAGGCTGCTGTCGAGGAAACAGTAAAATCCGTATCCGGCTGGATCAATGGATAGCGCCAGTCATAACCAACCGGGTTCGGGTTGTTGCCCTGGGCATTGGTGATAGTCGCAGTATAAGTAGTAATACCATATTTTCGGCTGGCCGGAGTGGTGTCCATCAAGATATTTGTTGGATGACGTATCCAGCGGCCGCTGCCATCGGGATTGGTGTTGGCATCAAGATCACTCTCAAGGGTACCTTCGCCATGGAAATCACCATGACAGGTGGAGCAGAATGAGGAGAAACCGCCGCGATAAACGTTCTTGTTGTCATCAGCCTCGTCAGCCCAGAGATTAGCGCCTTCTACAGGGTTACCATCTAGACGGGTATTCACATACGCTGTTCCTTGAACATCACCGCGAGAGTTGGATTTGATCGGCTCGTAGGCAGCATTCTGGGTCTTATTGCCAGTGGCAGTCTCAACACCGAAACTTACAACAGGGCCAGTATGGATGATACCGTTGGTGGACCGGGAAACCTGGCGCCAAGCGGTATAACTGCCACTGAAACGTGAATGCATACCGTGACAGGTATGGCAGGACCACTCGTCATCACCATCGAGGTTGCCGCCTGGAGGAACTGCACCGAGAACAGGATCAACTGCCATGAAGACGGACAAGTCCGTCGCAGGGAAGGAACCCTTGGTTCCACTTGGGGTATAGGCGGGGTTATGGCCCTTTTTAGGATCAAGGTTAGAGTAGTAAAAGTCACCAGCAGGCATGGAGATACCGGCCGGATCAACTCCGTCCAGAGTCATGACAATAGGTGCGGTCCATTGACCATTTTCCTGGGACACATCTGGAAGAGCCGCTGTTGAGGCAGTGTTCTGGCCCTGCATATGACAGGAAAGACACATATCTGTCCAGTTCTCCCTTTTCAGCAGTTCGTGAGCAGGACCGCCGGTGACTGTTCCATCTATATTGACCCACATGACATCTGCACCGTCTTCACTGTTATGCATGGTATGACAGTCAGTACAGATGAGTCCGTCATAGGAATGGTACTGAGCGGTGTTAACACCGCCACCAGCACTTAAAACAGTCGGGCTTCCACTATCTGCATAGGCTGCTGTTGCTATGAGTGCTGCCAAAGGTGCTGCTGCTAATGCTAAATAAATCTTTTTCATTTTTTTTCCTCCGAAAAATTCATTCTTCTCTGGTAACCCGGCCATCCTTTCATTCAGGATCCGATTGGTTTTGCGTCCCCCGGTCACCCGGAGTTTGCCTTTTTCAAAGGATGGTTGTTCTTCCGGTCACTCCGGAAGCACGTTCCTTCACTACTTCTGTTCATTTCCTACTGTGTTTCGTACCTCCTTTTCCGTTGATTGTTATGTATTGACTCTTCCTGTCATGAAGGTGTGCTAAGGGACATAGCCTCCCAGGTCAGCCCCCTGCCTCCTGAAGGAATTCGACTTTAAAGACCTGCACCCGCTCCAGAGGTGTCTCCAGAACATAGAGCCTGTCTTTGCCGTCAGATACTATTTTGCTCGGCATGTAAAACCGTCCGTAGCCTTTGCCGATCCCCCCGAACTCCTCGATAAAGTTGCCATCCCGGTCATAAGTGAGAACCTTGTTCCTGACCGTACTGGTGGCAAAGATATGGCCGGCATCATCGCTTGTGGTACCTGCAGGTCTGGCGATCTGGCCATGGAGGATTCCGGGAGAACCGAAACGCTGGAAGGAACCCTGGCTCCGGTCAAAGCGGACGATGGAATAAGGCCGCATGTCGGAAAAGAGAAACCGTCCCTGACGATCAATGGAAAAACCGAAGATACTGTGGGGCATGTCGTCAGGGTCTCCACCATCGATAAGAATCTCTTCATGTTCAAGACCATCGGCATCGATACGGACCATGCCGCCGCTGGACTTCAGCGTGTACACACTGCCGTCCTGGGAATTGGCAGCCAGATACAGGGGGCGGACGGAACTGGCGACACCATCAATAACTCCCGGCAGATCAAGAACCTCGATGGGTGTACCGCGGAAATCCATAACGCTGATTCTCGGGCTGTTGTTGTGGCCGACGAAGATCCGGCCGTCATTATCAACGGCAATCATGGTCGGCACGCCTTCCTTTGAAGTCACTGATATCTTGTCGAGATACATACCGTTGTTGTCATAAACGAGAATGGCCCCGAGGCCGGCATCGGCGATGTAAAGTTCCTTTGCCTTCCGGTCATAATAGATATCCATCGGGCTTCTCAGTTTTTCACCGCGGCCGCCGGTTGTTTCAATGGCATAGAGAAAAGTGACACGCATGATGCCGCGATCAATTCCCTTTCTCTCAGCAAAAGCTGCGTTCCACTGACCCATACCAATGACCAGCATCAGGATGGCAGCAAGTATGCCTATTATTTTTTCATTTGATTTCATGTGTTATCTAGCTATAGCAACTGCGATGCCAACACAGATTTATTTGGAAATGATACGTAAAATCAAATAGTTATAAGTTTAGAGGAAATTACGAACAACGAGGGATTGGGAATTACACCAGATGGATATTGTTGTTATTAACAGGTGGGGGGGAAGGAAGGTTGAAGGCTGAAGGTTGAAGGCTGAAGGGTTAAGGATTGACTGCAGGTTGAAGGCTGGGGACTGAGGACTGAGGACTGACTGAAGACTATTAATAAAAAACTTTCCGGCAGTCCTTCAGCCTTCAGCCTTCAGCCTAATCCCCTTTAACTCTGTGGTAAAAAAAGCTTTCTGCACCCACGATCCTTACCAGGGATTCTTCATGCCGGGATGACACCTGGCGCAATCATTCATGGGGAAGGCTACTTTATAATGACAGACCCCGCAGAACTTCTCTTCGAGAAGATCTTTCATCGGATAATGTGTAACTGTCCTTTTCTTTACGTTAAAGATTGTCGGATGACAATTGCCGCAGTCAAGCCATTGGCTGTGAATATCATGGGGGAAAAAAGCCGGGGGCACCTGATCTGATACAGCAGTAAGTTCCAGGTGGTTTCTGAAATCAATTGATTTCTGGTCCGCAGGTGGCACTTCCAGATAGGTGCGGGGAGAAATTTTAGATTGTGAAAGAGCATCGGCCCAGTCTATTCGATTGTCGAAAGGTGCCCATGGAAGTTTTCTGGATATCGTCGCAAACTTTTCTTTTCCTGAAGTGAGAGTGCCTGAATGGCATTTTGAACAATTCTCGCTGGTGTGACCAAAGGCAATTTTTCCGTTGTGACAGGCACCACAGTAATTTCCTGCCAGGTTGTCCTCTTCGGTGATCTCTGTTCCGTTGGTCTTAAAATCAAATTCAAGTTCAAGATGACACACACCACAGGTATATTTGAGTCGATGACTCCAGTGAGAAAAAACAACCGGTTTCATGTTGTTTTTCTCGGAAGTGCGATTGATCAGGATATTGCCATATTCATGTGTTGCCGGCAAAGGCGGGAGGTTCCAGTACCTGGCGTTACACTTTTCTGGTACTGAGATGAACACAATGAAAAGTAAGGGAAGGACAGCACCTTTGCCAATAACACCGAAGCGTGATGATGTTGTTTTCATTTTCCTGTTGTGAGTCCCGAAAGAAGGTTGAGAGAGCAGGCACAGAGAAGAAAAAACACGACTATCTCCTTTGTATACAAAAAAAATAAGAAAAAATAAGAAATTTTCTGCCTGGGTCACCTTGTGAAAAGACCAGATGGATAGTGTTGTTATTAACAGGTGAGAGTTAGATAGGTTTGAGAATCTCTAAGGTTACCGGGAATGTGGCTAAATCTCCTTGGGAAATATTTTAGTTTGAAACATGCTGTAAACAGGGATCAAACTGGCCTTTCGTTATTTCTCTACCCACGATACCCCTGCACTTGCCGAACACCGGCCATTAATTAATGGAATTTGGCATGGTCTTTGCTATTTTTTAATAATCATCAAATTCAAAGAACAACCTGATACTGTCAATCGATACATTTGGAATTTGGAATATGGATATTCAATGTCAATAATAAATGAAAAACGAATCAAGATAATTATCCTTGTTCCCTTGGTCATTGCCTTAGGGTCTTTACTGGC
>JACNJZ010000120.1 GCA_014382295.1 Candidatus Desulfobia pelagia
AAACAGCTGGCCCCGGCAAGGCAAAAACAGAGCTTTTTGAACTGCTTGTTGAAGAAAAACTTATTGATCCGACTTTTATCACCGCCTATCCAACAGAAATTTCACCCCTGGCTCGCCGCAATGCTGATGACCCTGAAGTAACTGATCGTTTTGAACTTTTCATTACAGGGCGCGAAATTGCAAATGCCTTTAGTGAATTAAACGACCCTGTGGATCAAAGACAGCGTCTGCAGAAACAGATTGATGAGCGTGGAGATGATGATGAAATATTTCCAGAGCTCGATGCTGATTTTTTAAGAGCGCTTGAATACGGTATGCCCTCTGCCGCAGGTGAAGGTATCGGTATAGACAGACTCGTTATGTTGTTGACCGATTCCCCTTCTATTCGTGACGTTATACTGTTTCCGCATCTCCGTCCTGAAAAAAAATAGGCACACACCTGTGTGAGATTTAAGTAATTAAGGTTTAAGTCATGGGAATTATAATGTATTTCAATTAAATCTTAATTACTTAAAGGTACCTTGAAAAATTAGGATTTATGTTTGCTAACAAGGAATGCGAAAATGAAAAATTTCACAGAAACACTTCCAGGGATAAAGATCAAAGGCTTCCCACATGGGCTTTGAGACTTTCATATGTCTGCGCTATATCAAGGCCAAAAAGAAACACGGGTTTATTTCTCTCATTACCGTTATCTCCGTGGCCGGAGTTGCCGTCGGCGTCATGGCTCTTATTGTTGTTCTGGCTGTTATGACGGGATTTACTTCTGAATTAAGAGATAAAATTCTCGGGGTCAATTCACACATCGTTGTTCAGAAAGCAGGTGGTGTTATTTATGATTACACTGCGCTGATGGAAGTAATTCAGAAAGAAAAAGGTGTTGTCTCCGTCACTCCTTATATATACGCACAGACGATGGTCACCGCGGGAAGCGGAGGAACAGGTGTTGTCCTGCGCGGAATAGATCCTGAGAGTGCCCCTTCAGTCCTTGCCCTGCCCAAACATATAACACGCGGTTCCCTGTCAGGAATCAGTGCCGCCGCAGAAAGCGAAAGGAAAATACCCGGGATAATTATCGGCAAACACCTTTCCAGAGAACTGCGGGCAGGAATCGGCGACCGTTTACGATTGCTTTCTCCAGCCGGACCACTGACGCCCATGGGCGTTATGCCCAGAATAAAGACATGTGAAGTGGTGGCTGTTTTTGATACAGGCATGTACGAATATGATTCGTCACTTGCCTATGTTTCTCTTCCAACGGCACAGCAGTTTCTAGATATGCAGGAAGCAGTTCATGGCATTGAAGTAAAAGTTGATGATATATACCAGGCCTATACCATTGCCGGTCACATCCAGCGAAGTCTTGGTTCTTCTTTTGTTGCCAAAGACTGGATGCTCATGAATCAGAATCTCTTTTCTGCATTAAAACTTGAAAAAACGGCCATGTTTATCGTTCTGGCACTTATCATCATTGTTGCAGCCTTTAACATTATTTCAACGCTGATCATGGTTGTCATAGAAAAGGGGCGTGAAATTGCCATATTGAAGGCCATGGGTGCAACATCCAAAAACATTATGAGGATATTTATATACGAAGGCCTTATCATTGGCTGTTCAGGCATGGTCCTCGGTGTTCTGGGAGGCTTGGGCCTGTGTAAGATATTGAGCAAATATCAGTTCATCAAGCTGCCGAGTGACGTATATCCCATGACAACACTGCCGGTGCTGATCAACCCGCTTGACATCATAATTGTCGCTGTCTCAGCCGTTCTTATCACTTTTCTTGCAACACTCTATCCTTCCTGGCGTGCATCCCAAGTACAACCTGCGGAGGCCTTGAGATACTAAGTGGATAATTCTGCATCTTCAGGAGAATTTGTTGTCCGTGACCTGGAAAAAAACTATATAGACGGAACCAGGAATATCGAGGTTCTCAAGGGTATCAATCTCACTTTGGCGAAAGGTGAAATGGTTGCTGTGATCGGAGCCTCAGGAACAGGAAAATCTACACTCCTGCATCTGCTTGGCGCCCTTGACAGGCCAAGTAAAGGTGAACTTTTTTACAATGGACAGAACGTCTTTGATCATTCAGACCAGCAGCTTGCTGCCTTCAGGAATAAAACCATTGGCTTTGTTTTTCAATTCCATCACCTGCTGCCTGAATTTACCGCTCTTGAAAACGCCATCATGCCCGGAATGATTGCCGGCCACAACAGGGAAGAACTTTTTGCTGTCGGTACAGAACTGCTTGAAAAGGTTGGTCTTGGCAATCGGTTTGACCATAGAGTTGGTGAGCTGTCCGGTGGTGAACAGCAGCGGGTTGCACTTGCCAGGTCCATTATCATGAAACCTGCCCTTCTCCTTGCTGATGAGCCTACCGGAAATCTCGACCCGAAAACAGGGGATAAGATTTTTGCATTGATCCAGGAAATGAATCAGGATTTCGGCCTGACAACTGTCATGGTGACACATAATCATCAGCTGGCGCGAAAAATGGACCGCTGTCTTGTTTTAAAAGATGGAGAGCTTGAACCTGCTGTTTTCTGAACAGTTACAGCTCTACGGTTTGTGGTTTTTGGAACTCCATTTTTTTATGCTGAATAGTTAGCAAAAAAGATTGTATCTTGCAGTGATTACGTTAGTATAGTCGCTGTTTTGGGAAATTTCCTTTCAATCAGGTGTGTTAGATTTTTTCACTATTGCCCGCGAGTCACTTTTTATATGAATATAATATCTTTCATCAAGAAAAATGTCGTTGTTATTGTGTCATTATTATGCTGTTGCGTTTTTTACCCTCTTACGGCAGGCGCCCTGACAGAACCTGACCCGCTGGAACTCTCCAATAATACCCTGATCCTGCCTTTTAAAATAAACACCGTCAGTGACCTTGAAGCGGCAGAACAAAAAAACGATCTTTTGCTGGCTGACCTGGTTGCTTCAAAAAGATTTGAAAATCTATCCAGAAAAGAAGTATCTTCCCTTCTTGACTACAGCGATCTATGGCCACCTGCAATTGATGATTTGACAAAAATCCCGGTTAGTGAAAATATCCATTACATAGCAGCTGGAACCATCACCCAGTTAGGTAATCGATTCAGTATCGACATTATCCTTTTTGATCTTATTGATACTTCCTCTACCAAAACAATTTTCGGAGAAGCCCTTACAGAACAGGATCTCCCTTCTGCCCTCAGTGATCTTCTCGATGAAATATTTCTCCATACCAGCCGTTTCCAGCGTATTGCCGAGATTCGTATTGCCGGCAACAAACGTATCGACTCCGGCGCAATCCTTCACCATATAAAAAACAGGACAGGCGACCTGTATAATAGTGTTCAGCTCAGAAGTGACCTGAAAAGTGTTTTCAGGATGGGTTACTTTGTTGATGTGAAAATAGCCGTCGATGAAAATGAAGAAGGGAAAATAATCACTTTTACTGTCGATGAAAAAGAAGTCGTAGGCAGCGTTACAATTACCGGCGAAAAGGAAGTTGAAGAAGAGGACATAAAAGAAATTCTGACACTTTCGCCAAATACCATCCTTAATACCCAGGAAATCAGAGAATCAACAGCAAATATCAAGGCTCTGTATAAGGAAAAGGGATATTACGATACAGAAGTCGAGGCTAAATTAACGTTCCCAAAAGAGGAACGTGTCAATGTTGATTTCCAGATAAAAGAAGGGGAGAAAGTCTTTGTAAAAGAGATATACATCCAGGGAAACAAGACTTTTTCCACCGAAGAAATCAAAGAGATCATCGCGACAACATCCAAAGACTGGCTGTCATGGCTGACGTCTTCAGGTCTTCTCAAAAGAGATCTGCTTAGACAGGATGCGTCGCGTATCGGAGCCTTTTACCAGAACAACGGTTTCATAGAAGCCAAGGTCGGAGAACCGAAAGTAGACCAGCAAGGGGAATGGCTGTACGTCACCTTTAACATTGAGGAAGGCGATCGATACAAAGTTGGACTGATCGATGTCACCGGAGATCTCGTTTTTGATCGGGAAACCATTTTAAAGGCCACTCAGATTGGCGAAGAACGTTATTTCAATCGAAAGACTCTGCGTGATGACATTATGCAGCTCACCGACATGTATGCATCCAAAGGATATGCCTTCGCAGAAATCAGCCCTGAAGTAAAAAGAGATGATGAAGAAAAACGCGTTGATATCACTTTTCATGCCGCGAAAGGCGATCTTGTCCATATTAATAGAATCATTGTCAAAGGCAATACCCGTACCCGTGACAAAATCATCAGAAGAAACATGACCCTTGACGAGCAGGAGATCTTTGATGCAACTGCTTTAAAAGGAAGTACGGACCGCTTAAGGAGGCTTGATTATTTCGAGGAGATCAATATCACTCCCGAGCCTTCCGCGCTGCAGGATAACCTCATGGACATTATTGTCGATGTCAAAGAAAAGCCCACAGGCACCTTCAGTGTTGGCGCCGGTTACAGCTCAGTTGACGGTATGATGTTCATGGGCGAAATAAGTCAGGACAACTTCCTTGGTCGCGGTCAGCGAGTTGCTGTTCAGGCCAATCTCGGAGGATCCAGCACCCGATATAATGTCAGTTTCACCGAGCCCCATTTAAACGACTCAAAACTCCTTTTCGGATTCGATCTGTATGACTGGGAAAGAGATTACGATGACTATGACAAACAGTCTACAGGTGCGACAGTACGTTTCGGATATCCGATATGGAAGCGATGGAATCTGTTTTTCTACCTGGGCTATGAAGACACGCAACTTTCCAATATCGATGAATTAACAACTTCTCAACTTGTCCTTGACTCCCTGGAGATAGAAACAACTCATTTTTATACTGTCGGTATTACCCGGGATACCCGGAATAAACGATATATGCCTTCTAAAGGATCCCAACATCGTATCAGTGTTAAAAAAGCCGGGGATTTCATGGGCGGCGACAGTGCCTTTTATAAAGTTGAGGCCATGACCAGCTGGTACTTCCCTTATAAATGGGATACTGTTTTTCATGTAAAAGGCTCCGTTGGATACGTTGAGGAATCCGATGAAAAAACTCTCCCAGTATACGAACGCTTCTATCTTGGCGGCATCAACACCATGCGAGGCTTCGAAAGTGGCCAGATAAGCCCATTAGATGATCCGGATGACCCTAACAGTGATAGAATCGGCGGCGACAAGATGGGATACATGAACTTTGAATATATTTTCCCTGTTGCCAAGGACGCCGGCTTATCAGCACTTGTTTTTTATGATACAGGTTTTGTCTATGGTGAAGAAGAGGACTGGAGCTTTAAAGACCTGCGAAACAGTGTTGGTTTCGGTTTTCGCTGGCTTTCACCAATGGGTCCCCTCCGCCTGGAATGGGGTTACAATATAGATCCTAAAGAAGATGAAGATCAGAGCCTCTGGGATTTCAGCATTGGCGGCGGGTTCTAAACAATAAAGAATTACCACAGAGCACACAGAGATCACAGAGGTAGCTGCTTGTAATAAAAAGATTTCTCTGTGATCTCTGTGCGCTCTGTGGTGAAAAAGACTTTTTATCTTTCATCAAACTTTAGTCACTTATCGCTTTCCCCCTGATACGCCTACATGCGCCGACTTTTCGACACTCTTAAAGATAAAGATGCCTCAACTATTCACGTTACAGGATTAAGGGCATCAGCTGCGGCCTGTCTTGCTGCGCAAACTATTGAGAAAACACAACGACCTCTCCTCTGTATCGTTTCTTCAGAGGGTCTCCTTGCAGGTCTTGAACGCGACCTGTCACTTTTCACCGACCTTCCGGTAATCGTCTATCCAGGGTACGAAATTCCGCCCTATACGCCATTGTCGCCGGACAGTTCCACAACAGCGGCAAGACTTTCTGCTCTTTATCGGGTTATCACTGCAGACAAACCCTTTATTCTCATAGCGTCATGTGAAGCACTTCTTCGAAAAATTGCACCCGTTAAAATGCTGGATGAGCGTTCAGAACTTCTCATATCCGGAGAGGAAACTGACCGGCAGGAATTGTTGTCTTCGCTTGTTCTTGCAGGTTACGAGGAAGTTTCACTGGTCCAGAGTGAAGGTGAATTTGCTGTAAAGGGCGGCATCATTGACATATACCCGCCTCTTTTTGACTCAGGGAACAACACATTAATTGATGCCCCGGTTCGGCTGGATTTTTTTGGGGACACCATTGAATCCATACGCCATTTTGACCCTATAACCCAAAGGTCAATCGCTGAAATTGATGAATTCATCATTCTGCCTGTCAGCGACACCCTCTTCACAGATTCTGATTCCCCTGATGCAGGCAGCCTTCTTCAGAAATTCAATACCTTTTCAACACAGCAGAACTGGGGTCAAAATGACAGCGCAAAAATAAAGGAAAAGCTCTCCCAGGGAATACGTTTCCCTGGAATTGAGTTCTTCCTGCCTCTTTTCTATGATAAGCTTTCCAGCCCTGTTGATGTGCTTCCGAACAATGCCATTGTCTTTCTTTTTGAACCGGATGAAATCAGTCAATCTGTGCTTTTGACCTGGGAGCGTATTCAATCCAACTTCCTTGAATCCTCTGAATCACAGACCCCTGCTCTGAGCCCCGACTCCCTCTTCCTGGATAAGGAAAAACTAGGGGAACTTCTTCAAAAATTCACTCAGGTTGAGCTCCATGACTTCACTGAAATAAATCCTGAGAGCTCCCATGTTCTTTCTATAAAATCTGGCAATCACATCCTGTTAAAGCAGCAGCTTGAACTGGCTGACAAAAAAAAGGGTCTCATCCTGCCGCTGGCTCAGCAGATTGAATCATGGATAAACAGGAATGAAAAAGTCGTTCTCGCCTGCCGATCATTACGACACGCAAGACACCTGAGCGAACTCCTCACCCCCTATGGCTTTGACATAAACGTTACAGACAACGTTTTAATCACTTCTGCTATAAAGACTGGTACTCTTAATCTATACGGAAGACCTCTTTCTGCCGGCTTTGACCTGTTTGATGAAGGAATTCATATAGTCTCTGAGTCTGAACTTTTTGGTGAAAAACGTCCCGGACCAAAAAAGAAAAGAAAAGCCGAGACTGCGGCAGAGCCAGTCAGCTTTGAAGAACTTCATGTCGATGATTACATAGTGCACACTGAACACGGCATTGGTTTGTTCAAGGGTATTCAGCATATTGTTCATGGCGGCATTGGTAATGATTTCCTTGAACTCACCTATCGGGATGGTGACAAGCTCTATGTTCCTGTCGACATAATGAGCAGCATTTCAAAATATCATGGGCTGTCTGACAAACCTCCCAAACTTGAAAAGTTGGGAGGAAAAAGCTGGGAAAAAGTTAAAAATAAAGTCAAAGAGGCTGTCTGGAAAGTTGCCCAGGATCTTCTTGACCTGTATGCGAGACGTAAACTTGCCACAGGATTTGAATTTTCCAGGCCCGGTTCGTTATTTCATGAACTTGAAGAGACCTTCCCTTTTCATGAAACACCGGGTCAGACCAAGGCCATAAATGATGTTATCAGTGACCTTGCTTCAGAGCGGACCATGGACAGGCTTGTCTGTGGAGATGTCGGTTACGGTAAAACTGAAGTGGCTATACGAGCTGCATTCAAAGTTGTTGAAGATGGCTTCCAGGCTGCTATTCTCGTGCCGACAACCGTTCTTGCTGAACAGCACGTCACCTCTTTTAGGGAAAGATTATCCAGTCTTCCGGTACGTATTGAAAGCTTGAACAGATTCAAGTCCGCCAAGGAACAAAAAGAGATTGTCAAGGACCTGGGAAATGGAAAAGTCGATATTGTAATTGGAACCCACAGACTCTTGTCCAAAGATGTCCACTTTTCAAAACTGGGACTGCTCGTTATTGATGAAGAACATCGTTTCGGTGTAACGCATAAAGAAAAACTGAAAAAATTCAAAAGCAATATTGATGTACTTACCCTGACTGCAACACCAATACCGAGAACTCTTCAGATGTCTCTCCTCGGAGTCAGAGACCTGTCGGTCATAAGCTCTCCTCCTCGTCACCGAAGATCCATCAAGACCTTTATTGCTCGACAGGACGATCTGGTGATTAAAGAGGCCGTGGTTAAAGAACTGCAGCGTAAAGGTCAGGTGTTTATTGTTCACAACAGGGTAAAGTCCATCAACGAGCTGGCCTTTAAGGTGCAGCAGCTTGTTCCCCATGCCAGAATTGCTGTAGCCCATGGCCAGATGCCTCCCAAACAGCTTGAAGACATCATGGTCAAGTTTACCAGAAACGAAGTTGACGTCCTTGTCAGTACGACCATTATCGAGTCAGGCCTTGATATTCCCAGTGCCAATACGATTATTATAACGCGGGCAGATCGATTCGGTCTTTCTGAAATTTATCAGCTCAGAGGTCGCGTTGGAAGAAGTAATGAACAGGCTTTTGCCTACCTGCTTGTTCCCTCCCTTGACGGACTTTCAAAGGACGCTAGGCAGAGGCTGCGTGCCCTCATGGATTATAATGAACTTGGAGGCGGCTTCAAACTTGCGATGAGTGACCTGCAGATCAGGGGCGGTGGCAACATTCTTGGGGAATCACAGAGCGGTAACATCGCGGCCGTAGGATATGATCTCTATCTGGATCTGCTGCAGAAAACGGTTGAAGATCTGAAAAGAAAAGCAGAACTCGGCGAGGATTACAGGGATGAAGAGAGTATTGAGCCTGAATTGAATCTCAAAATATCAGCTTATATTCCAAATGATTATATACCGAATACAGATCAGCGCTATATTGCCTATCGAAGAATTACAAGTCTTGGCGATATGGAAACCCTGAGTGAACAGGAAGATGAACTCAGGGACAGATACGGGCCATTGCCCAATGAGGTTACCAACCTTCTTAAGGTAATTTCATTGAAACTGGATTTGAAAAAGCTAAAAGTAAGCAAGCTAGATCAGGGGCAGGATCTCCTTGCTTTAACATTTCAGGACAACACGCCTGTTCAACCGGAGAACATACTGAACATGGTTAAAAAAAGTAAGGGAAAAGCTCGTTTTACTCCTGATGGAAAGCTTGTTATAAGAACAGCTTTGCCTTCTCCGGAAACAGTTTTCACGGAAATCAAAAAAATCTTGCGGGCTCTGGTATAGTTGAGTAGAAGATACGTAACTATTCAGCAGCACCCCATCTACACACGATCAGGTCTTCTCACATATGGTTATATGGTTCGTCGGCCTGCTTGTTCGTATTTAGAGCACTGCTAAACTGTTACGGTTCAGTGGTTTTCGAAACTATAAGTTTTCTCGCTGAATAGTTGCTAAGAAACATGCAATAACAACAGATATACTTAAGGCAATCTTAAAAATTACCTGTATATATTTCCATTCTCACATTAGACATAAGAACATCATGCGTATTCCGCTTTATTTATTCATTCTTGTTTCCCTTCTTATTCTCCCCTTTCGAGCAGATGCCGGAGAGATTATTGACAGGGTTGTCGCTGTTGTCAATGACGATATTATAGCCCTTTCAGAGTTGAATGAGGAAGGTGCGGCAATGTATCGTCGCATTCATCAAGAAGTTCCTGCCGATCAGGCTGAAGACGCTGTCAAAGAGGTTCAGAAACAGATCCTTTCCGAATTGATAGATCAGCTCCTTATTTCACAGAGAGCTGCACAACGGGGTATTAATGTTGACGATACCGAAATAGATGCTGCCGTTGATCGAATCCTCTCTAGAAATGATACCTCCGTTGAACAATTTCGCGAAGAACTTGAAAAAATGGGTTCGAACGAAAAAAGTTACCGGAACAAGCTGCGCAATCAGATTCTGCGCTCCAAGCTTATCAGTTATGAAATTCGCTCCAAGATAGTGATTACCGACAGGCAGATTCAGGAATTTTACCAGAGACAATTGTCCGACATCAAAACAGATGAAGGCTATCACCTCCTGCAGTTTGGCTGTAACTGGGGAGAGGACAGTCGATCAGGAAGCCCTGAAGAAGCACATATGCGTGCCATTCAACTCCGCGATATGGTGCTCGCCGGTTCAAATTTCAATGATCTCGCCAAGGAATATTCAGATCTTCCTTCTTCTGCCGATGGCGGCGATATCGGTGTTTTTGCCAAAGACGAATTAGCTGATTACATGTGGGAAGCCATTCAGGGCCTCAATCCCGGTGATATCAGCAATATCATTCGCACCCCTTCTGGTTACCAGTTTTTCAAATTGATATCATCAAAACAGGGAAATATTGTTACACAGGCACCCCTGGCGTCGGTTAAGGATGAAATTCGAACACAGCTCTACGATCAGGAACTGGAAGAAAAATTCAATAACTGGGTCAAGCAGCTCCGTCAGCATTCCTATGTAGAGGAACTTCTTTAATGGTTAAAAATATCTCCGGGGATGGTTCCGCTTCTTCCAGCCATGCCAATGCTACTGTTGCAGTTGATAACAGCTTGGGCAGCATTTTGCGCAAGGAGAGGGAAAAACAGAATATCAGCCTTGAAGAAGTTGCCGAATCAACCTGTATTCATATTGCTACCCTTCGTGCTATTGAAACCGGAGACAGGGACAGAATGCCGGCAGAGGTGTTTTCCAGAGGATTTGTAAAGCTGTATGCTGAGTATCTCGGCCTGGACTCTCAGGATATAATTAATTGTTACAATAACGAAATGGTCGCCCTTGGCGAGTACGGTTCAGAGAATAAAGATTCGGCAAACAATAGTCGTTTTCTGGGGCAAGGTCCTTTCTTTACTCTTCCCAAAATCATATTGATGATTTTCATTTTTATAGTGATCGCACTAGGCTATTTGTACTGTTGGGCCGGCAACGATGATTTTCCTTTTCCCCGCCAATCACGGAATGTCTATTTTGAGAAATATTACCTGGATCATGATTCTCCTCTCTCTTCTGCCAAAACCAATGCAGATATTCAAGGCGGCGTTATAACTTCCACGCATTAATGGCACTTCTTCATACTCCATCAGTTGTTATTCATGTAACCGACTATGGAGAATCCGATAAAATCGTCACACTCTATACCCTGAAATACGGAAAAGCTGTGGCTATCGCCAAAGGTGCGAAGCGCAGTAAAAAACGATTCGTCAATAAACTCGAATATTTCTCATTGCTGGACATTCTTGCGGCTACAGGGAAATATTCAAGTCTCCTTCGCATCGACCAGGCTGAACTGGTCAACCCCTTCCCTTCTCTCAGGAAATCAGTAGACCGTTATATCGGCGCCATGCTTATCTGTGAATTGATGAGACTGTGGACAAGGGAAAATGACTGTGATGAATTGCTGTATAATCTCCTGATCTGGAGTCTGGAAAAATTAGACTGTGGACAGAGTGTAATCGATACCATCATTTTTTTTCAATTACGGATGCTGAAACTCCTTGGCTACCAGCTCAGCCTCTCCGCATGTGTCAGCTGCGGCAGTGAATTGTCTGCAGCATCATCTTTTTTGTTCAACCCTGCCCAAAACGGGCTGGTCTGCAAACGATGTACAAGCTTTAAGGGAGGCAGCCACTTTCCATTATTGTCAATGAATACCATTAAGACACTGGAGATGGCACAAACCCTCTCCCTGGAGAAACTTTCCCGACTGAAATTCGCCAATCAGTCCGCCAGGGAAACAGTGTCTCTTTTACGGACCTATATTCCCTATCTTCTTCAGAAAGACGTGCATTCATGGAAACAACTGGAAGCTATCCGGATGTTGCCGTGAGCTACGTTTCACCCTGAATCCACTCCACAACCTTAATCATTCCTTCTTCTGTCGTAACCCTGGGAGAATATCCCAGTTGATCATAGGCCTTATGAATGGAAAACCAGTGAGATTTGGCGAGCTGTTCAGCAAGGAAGCGGGTCATCCTCGGCTCCTCACGTAATCGAAACAGGGTATGGACTATCTCGAGAAAAGCTCCGGCGTAATAGGCTTTCTTGAATCCTATCTGTTTTTTAACAGGAGGGATGGAGAGCCTTTTGAACAAATCATTGATCCAGTTCCAAAGATTTACGGCATGCCCCTGAGAGATAAAATAGGCCTGGCCGGCAGCGGTTGCCGAAGTCGCAAGATTATCGGCTGCAAGCAAATGTGCATCTACGACATTATCAATATAAGAAATGTCTACCCTGTTTCTGCCATTTCCCACGATTCTCAGTTGTCCCTTGAGGCCTCGTTCTATGAGCCTTGGGATAAGATGATTGTCGCCAGGTCCCCAGACGAGATGAGGACGAAGAGCTGTTGTTAAGAGATCTGTACTGTTGGCGGCAAGAACACGTTTTTCGGCCAGAACCTTTGACGCCGCATAATGGCAGAGAAACGAATCAGCATAAGGAGCACTTTCATCAACATTTTCAAGTGAGTTGCGGTTAAAAACGACACTCGGAGTACTGGTGTAAATCAAACGGGGTATATTGTTTGCTCGGCAGGCCTCCAGAACATTTTCGGTCCCATTGAGGTTGATGGACAGATATTTCTTTTCATCACCCCAGATGCCTGCTTTTGCTGCCACATGAAAAACAGTATCATATCCCTTGAAAGCCGAGGAAAGGAACTGAGGGTCACGAATGTCACCGACAAAGCAATGGGCACCCATGTTTTCAACATCAGGATATCGATGCCTCCCAACCACGGCAGTATCAATTCCACGCTCAATCAGCCGCCGAACAATCGCTTTTCCGACAAATCCACCACCGCCTGTTACAATTGCTTTTTTCATAAATCTATTTGCTCTGATGCCCACACAGCGAGTTTTTCTCTGAAAATCTTGGCATTATGCCGGATATCTACCGGGAAGGAAGGGTGAATGAGGAAATGATCAATCCCTGCAGTCAATGGGTTGCCTTTAGCCATATTTTTCAGCTGTTCAATCAGCTTGCGGGTCTCTGCCTGTTTTGCGTACAGTTCGACAATAATAACCGGAAGATGGTGCCCACTGTCACCAATCCCCACCAGTGCGGTTCTGAATACATCCGGATGTTCATTAAATATGGCCTCACATGGAATGGTATACATGGTTTCCTGCTCTGTTAAAACCCTGTGTGCCTTCCTGCCGCAAAACCAGAGACGGCCTTTGGTGTCAAAATACCCCATGTCTCCAATGCGATGCCACACACCGTCTACATCTCTAATTTTAGACAGGCTGTTCTCTTTGTCATTGTGGTCATAGGCCCGGGTTACGACATTTCCTTTAACAGCAATTTCACCTATTTTGCCTGGATCAAGAACTATGGCCTCATTCCAGGAAGGAATCTCTTTGTCGGATGGGGCAATAATACGGATATCTATCCCGGGAAGAGGTCTGCCAACGCAAGTCCCCTTGCCTTTTCTGGTTTCAGGCCAGGTTTCCTCTATAATTTCTGAACCTGTCATAGAAGAGACAGGAAGGGATTCGGTTGCACCATAGGGAGTGTGGACTTCACCATCCTCTGCCATGATTTTTTTTACCCGTATAATAAGTTCACCTGAAACCGGAGCGCCGGCCATGAGTATTTTTTTTACGGGAAGGGTAATGTTATTTGCAATGCAGTAACGGCTGACAACATTCCAGATGGCAGGTGAGCCAAAGGAGTAAGTTACTTTGTGATCCTGTATTGTCTTGATAAACTTCTGAGGGTTTACCTGGGCAGGTCTGGCGGGATTCATATCCGGCAAGACAGCGCATGCCCCCAGTGCAATAGAAAACAGGGCAAATAAAGGAAAGGCAGGCTGGTCGATATCCTGACTGCCTATCTCATAATACTTTTTGATCAGGTTAAGCTGAGCGGAAAAAACAGAATGGCTATACTGCACACCCTTGGGTGGACCTGTACTTCCTGTTGTGAAAATAATGGCAGCTAGATCATCCTGTGAGGACTCAGAAGTATCAAAAACTGTTTCAGCTTCATGAACATGTTTGCTCAGCGACATCCCAAAGAGACCATAAGAAGGGCCAACGCATATATTGAGTTTGATGGTTTTGAAAGAGGATGGAAAGAGTTTCCTGAAAAGATGGGCTTTAGGAATACCGATAAAAATATCTGGCTGAACAGAGTTGATACATCTCGTTAAATTCTTATAGCCCATGCCGGGGTCAATTAAGATGACAACAGCCCCCATTTTAAAAAGGGCAAAGGTGAGACAGATAAATTCCATGGAAGGTGCAACCATGAGTATTACCCTGTCGCCTTTTTTAATACCGATGCGGGTTAAGGCATTGGCGTAACAGTTTGTATTCTCGGCAAGCTCAAGGAAAGACCAATATCTGTAACCGAACAGTTTTCTGGAAATCAAAGCTGTCCGCTCAGGCATCTCCAGAGCCCGGTCGTCCAGTGTCTGGGCAATATTGAAACTCATGATTTTTGTTTATCAAAAAAATCGTGGACTAGAGGACCAATATCTTCAAACGCATCTTCAAGGACATAATGCCCCGCGTCTGGAAAATAGTGGCAGGTGGCATGAGGGTAGATTTTCTGCCATTTTGAATAAAAATGATCATTAAAGCAGAAGTCCCTGCCGCCCCAGCAAATCAGAATTGGAACTGACTGAAAAGCATGGAGGCCCTTTTCAACCTCACGCAGTGTGTTATAGGAGGGCTCGTGCTCTGAAAGTGGAATATCCTGAACAAAACGCAGGGTAGCGATTCTGTTTTTCCAGGAATTATATGGATACAAAAAGCCCTTAACCGTTTCAGGGGACATTTTCCTGGTGACAGCCATAAATACAGCTGACCTGGCAAAACCATTCAACCCGCGTATGACAAGATCTCCAAAAACCGGTATTCGACAAATCTTAATCCTGAAAGGAATATGCCTGGAACGGAATGCCGCAGTATTAAGAATAACGATAGATTGTATTCGAGGTATATTCCGGACAGCATAGCCCATACCTATTGCACCGCCCCAGTCATGAACAACAAGTGAAGTTTTCTCGACCTTGAGATGTTCGAGGAGAAAACAGACATTATCAATATGCTTCCTTAGTCGATACGGATATTTCTGGGGTTTGTCGGACAATCCGCATCCTATGTGGTCCGGAACGATAACTCTGTAGCTTTTCTGAAGGAGTTTAATCAGGTTGCGATAATAGAAGGACCAGGAGGGATTGCCGTGGAGCATAACAACAGTGGGGCCCTCTCCAACATCAACATATGACATATTGTTGCCACATGGAAGTTCAAAGGATTGAGGGCGGAAGGGATATTGTTTGCGAAGAAAATCTGGTAAAGCTACCATTGGATTCCAAGCATAAGACAATTGATTCCACTGCCAATTCCAAGCAGGGCTGCTTTCTGGCCCGGCAGTATTGCTTCCTGTTCAATTCCTATTGCCATGGTGACAGGAGCGGACACAGAACCGACATTGCCGAGAAAAGGAAGGGTTTCAAAGTTTTTCTCAGGATTAAGCGCCAATGCTTCAAACAATAGCTGGGCATGGGCTTTTCCGACCTGGTGGCAGAAAAAACGGTCAATATTTTCAGCATCTTTCCCCATGACATTTTTAAAATCAGACCATGTCTGGGCTGCTGTGGCGACGCCCTGTTTAAGAAGTTCTTCGGAGTCGGTTGCCATGAGAGTACCCTGCAAACCATCCTTGCCTCCATGGCAGAGATCGTTCTGGGAAGTGTTTGCCCGGCAGACACCGCCCAACAGTGTATGGCCAGTATCATGCAGCCTGTTGTCACCCATGACCATGGCAACAGCTCCAGAACCAATCGTTAAAGATGCGAAGCTGGACTTAATAGTTTTTCGAGTGAGAGTGTCATCGGCAACCAGATGATCAATAGTAGTGGCAACGAGTTCTTCTGCAGTCTCACCGGCAACAATAAGACCTTTCTTGACCTGGCCAAGTTCGATCATATTGGCAAGAACTATCATACCGTTCAGAAAACCAAGACAGGCATTGGAAATATCAAATATCTGACATCTTTCAGGAAGACCAAGCTGTCTGTGGACAAAGGCAGCTGTGGCCGGTTCCATCATGTCTCGTGAAACTGAAGTAAAGATGAGGCAATCAATTTCTCCCGGGTCAGTCTCTGCGGCAATCAACGCTTTTTTACCTGCCATGGCAGCGCCTTGACTTGGCAAGGTGCCTTTATCCCAGAAACGACGCTCCTTTATTCCACTCATCAACTCCAGTCTTCCCGCAGGAAGTTTCAATCTCCGGTACACGGGCTCTAATTGACGTTCAATGTCATCGGAGGTAACGACGAGGGGCGGCAGCTGATAGGCGAGAGGATAGAGGGAAATATGAGAATAATGCATGGATTATCTCAGCGTGTCGGCAATAATGTTTGCATCAAAATAATTCATGCCCATACCGGCATCAACAACGAGGCATTGCCCATTCATGCCGGAAGATCTGTTTGATAGTAAAAATGCGGCAACATGAGCGGCTTCTTCAGTGGCCAATGCTTTTTTACGCAATGTTGCCTTTTCAGCGTATAAATAACTGTCAATATACCCCGGGATACCGGCAGAGGCAGAGGTTTTAAGAAGTCCGGGACAGACGGCATTAAACCTGATGCTGGAAAAACTGGAAAAGCTTTTGGCGAGAAAGCAAAGGGATGATTCAAGGGCCGCTTTCACAGGGCCCATATAGCCATAATTTTCTGCAGCCATCTTGGTTGTCGATATGGATATAGTCACGACAGAGGCATTATCCTCGAGCAATTCCTTAAAATGGTTACATATGGAAATAAGTGAAAAACAGGAAATATTGATGGCCTGCAAAAAGTCTTTTTTCAATGTCTCATGGAATGGCTTCATTCCTTCTGAATAGTTGGCAAAAGCAATGGAATGAACAATACCGGCTATTTTACCTTGAGTGACAGCGGCAATTTCCTCTTTTACCCTGATAATGTTGTCTTCATCTTCAACGTCACAGATAAAAACAGAAGATTTCGGAAAAAGTTTCTGGGCTGCAGGAACACGAGCTTCGCTTCTGACAACATGAATAATATGGGCCCCTTCATCCTCGAGCACTTTGGCGATGGATGCGGCCACGGATTTCTTATTGGCAAGACCAAAAACAACAAAGGTCTTATCCTTGAAGTTCAAAAAGCTCATTGTTTAAAAAGTTATAAGATGAAAGTGAAAATCTCTCTCAGAGACGCAGAGTTCACAGAGGTAACTGCTTGTAATAAAAAAATTTCTCTGTGCCTTTGTGAGCTCTGTGAGATAATGCTTTTTCTGGTCGTTTGTCTGAGAGTTTTAAGTTAAAAGTATTAAGTTTTAAGTTGGCGGATGTGACTAATTCATTTTTTCTGTTGCAGAATTAAACTTTCTTGCTTTGTTGTGCCCGCTTGCGGGAATGGGTGTTATTAAGATGATGACATGGCGCAGGCGAAATCAACTTTTACAGCCACTTTTCCATCCACTAATATTTTGCCGCTGAGAAACCAGGCATTGCTGACCCTTTCCTTGAAGAGGACATCAATAATGATGGTGTCACCAGGACGGACTTCCCGCTTGAATTTTGCTCCCTGTATACGAGTCAGGACAGGGATTTCATTTGAATGCACATCCTGACTTCCGCCTTTCATTATCATTTCATGAATGAGTATTGCCCCTGCCTGAAAAATTGATTCACACAGGAGAACCCCTGGCATGATTGGGTGATCAGGATAATGTCCCTTGAAAATATCGAGGTCCGGGGGGATATGTTTTTTTGCGACAAGTCGATTATCTAAAACTTCAGTAACGCTGTCCACCCAGAGGAATGGATCACGATGAGGAATTCTGTTCAGAATAAAATCCTTAGAGTCCACCTGTTACCTCAAGAACAGATCCTGTAATGTATCCGGCTTTTTTTGAAGCAAGAAACAAAACTGCATGGGAAACATCATCCGGTGAACCAAATCGCTTAAGAGGCACCAGCTTTTTGTATTCTTTCTGAAGATCCTCGGAAAGGTCGCCAATCAGCTCCGTGGCTATGAACCCTGGGGAGACGCAATTAACAGTAATTTTTCGTTTTGCCGTCTCTTTTGAAAGGGATTTCATCATACCGATCTGACCTGCCTTTGATGCGGCATAGTTGGCCTGTCCGGCAAATCCCATATGAGCCATGGGCGATGTAATAAAGATGATCCGTCCATATTTCTGTTTCATCATCAACTGCACGGCAAACTTCGACATTGTATACGATCCGGTCAAGTTTGTGTCTATGACCTGCTGCCAATCCTTTAAAGGCATCATCGCAAGAACACCATCTCTCCGGATACCGGCATTGTTAATCAGTATATCGATGGTATCAAACTGTTCTTCAATCCGTGCGTAGATATTTTCAACAGAGGTGTAATCGCTGACATCACATTGATAAAGATGGATCCGGTCCTGATACTTCAGGCATTCCTCCTTGAAGTTGTCGGCAGCCTGTCTGTTGCCGGCATAAAGACCGATAACAGTTGCACCCTGCTCAAGGAATGCGGTGGCAATAGCTTTACCAATGCCACGGGTTGCCCCGGATATAACAACTTTTTGGTTAGAAAAATCTGACATGATATCCCTGTATATGTTGTGCCACAGAACCCACTGAAAACACGGAAAATTTTTCGGGTTTTCTCTGTATTCTTTGTGTGCTCTGTGGTTAATATATAGTTTTTACGACGCCGTCGATCTATGGTCCGTGGCTTATTTATTGTCTCAAATAAGCATCTACGTCGTTAGCGACAATAACGCCATAATTAATGGCACCAAGCCAGCCGGACATAATAATGCCAACGGATCCTACATGAAAAAGTCCCGGTATTGCCTTAAAAAGAGTTCTGGAGATATTAAGACCTTCGAATTTGGTTCCAAAGGAGGTCCCTTTTGTATGCAGGGTGTACCTGTTAAACGTTTTTGGCGTAGCGGCTTCAACCCAATCGCATTTGTCGCGAGCTCCGGGAATATAGCGATCCAGATCAGAGAACGATCTCTCGATGATATCCTGCTTTGCTGCCTGATATTGATCTGCGGTTAACCCATCCCAGTCATCATAATTGGCATTCATGGAGGCGACAATGGTATAGTCCGGAGCCTCAGGCCTGGTTTTGGGATAATAAATTGAAAAAGTACGGCTGCATGTGTTCATAGCACGCATTTCAACAGCTTCAAAATCTGGAGCGGTTGATGTGAATAAAAGGTCACCCACTTCTGGAATGGAATCACCTTTCCTGATGCCCATATAGACCTGACAGCTTGAGTTGTTAACCTTTACCTGGTCATACTCTCCGATAAAATTTTCGGGAAAATATTCACGCCCGGTAAGGTTGTCTATTGTATTGGTAATACCGCTGTTTGAAATAACTGTTGGGGCTGAAATAACCTTTTCTCCAACAGCAACACCCTTCACTTTTCCATTTTCAATAACAACTCTGTCAACTTTTGACTGGGTACATATTGTAACACCATTGGCCTCCAGTTCTTCCTGCATCATGCCAATGAGTTTGTCGGTGCCGCCCTGGAAGGTGAAAACACCTTTATTCATGAAATTTGAAAAAACAATTCCGTAGGTAATAGCAGGATCATCCAGTGTTGAGCCGTTGGCATACGAAATAGGCTCCATGAGCAGCCGGTGAACATCACTGCGTCCCGGGAAAAACTTTTCGAACAGTTCTTTTGTTGTCATGGTACGGTCATCATAAAAATTCATTTTGCTGACCGTATTAAAAAAACTGTCGACAACTGCCTGGGTAATACCGAATTTATTTATCAAAATCTGGGTGAAATCGACACGATCAAATGTCGTTTTCAGAGAAAACTGAGGGTTGTCAAAAACGATATCCGTCAACTGGACAATTGCATTCTTTATTGTATTGTTCCAGTATTTACGGCATGTCTTCACCATGCCATAAGGAAAGCCATGCAGTGACACATCAAAGATATGTCCTTTGCGCTTAAACCAGGTAGCAAGGCCTCCAAGTCTATGGTGATGTTCCAGAAGAAGAACACTGTGCCCTGCCCTGGCTAAACGGTTTGCGGATGTTAACCCGCCAAGGCCTGAGCCTATGACGATAACATCGTAACTATCTGCTGCTTTTTCAATTGATTTATAAAACATTAATTTGGATTCGCTATACCAGCAGGATGTCTTGATGCCTTACGCACTAACCTGCTGACAAGATGTGTTGATTGACTACGGTTACGCCACTGAGCATAGATCCTATAATGCCCAGATATCCTTGATCTGTTCCGGCGACAAACAGGTTGTTGAAGGCGGTTCTGCCATCCTTTACTTTCAAGGGACTGCCATATACGGCACCGCATTCCTTACCTGTAAATTTTTCAATAGTGACTGGAGTGAAACTGTCCTCATATACAACGTTTTGGTAAAAATTCCCAATGATTTCCTCTATTACACCACGAGACTCTTGAGCATATTTGCCTTTCATCTGCTTATATTCTTGCCGTGAAACATTTTTCCACAGATCGTAATTCGCTGCATGTGTGGTTCGTATTTGAAAATGATCAGCGGGGGGCAATCCCTTGAAATTTTCAGGAAAACAAATAACACCCCATTGAGAATCGATGGGGTGTTTTGGTCGACAATAGTCAAAATCATCGGCAAGAGAATAAAAGATGATTGTCTGGTCATTTACTATTGTCTTTTTACACTCATGGGGAAGGATATATATTGATTCGACAAAACTCATTTGTCCAACGGGATGTTTTGACTGGGGGCTGCCAACCAGGAGCTTTTCAGTCCCTGGAGATCCAATGGTTGAAATTATGGCATCACAGTACAATTCTTTGTTGTTGTCCAACATGACACCTTTAATGGCATCTCCATCTTGTATAAAAGAGCTAACGCCATGTTTATACCGAATCTCCCCTCCAAGGGATTTAAATTTATCAATAAGCAGGTCGAGAAATTCTTTGATGGTGTCATCAGGCCGAAAGAAACCTTCCATGAAAATGGAACGAAACATGATGACAAACTGACCAAGATCCATATCATGTTCTTCGCTGTTGCCATAAACCATTAATGGCAGCAGGATCATGTTAATCAAAACAGGATCCTTCAGATAATCATTAAGAGTCTGCCTGGTTGAAATCCATTCCCTGGGAGTAAAGGGGTCATACTCTTGTACAAATTTCAGCAGAGCATCAAAAGAATCAATTGAATGAGGAAATATAGCAGAAATATTCTCCCTCAGGAGAGAAATATCATTGGAGAAATCAAGGGAAAGCTGATCTTTAAAGAGAATACGTGAAGAAAACTGCTCATGGGTGTTGAATTGTTTTCTGGATAAATTCAACTGCCTGAACAGACGATTGAGAGGTGCTTGACGTTCCTTAGGGGCCGCATAATTGGTCATTGCATGCAGGCCTGTCTCGAGAAGGAAGTTTTTTCGATAATAATAGGAGTTGAGTCCGCCCGGGATGGCGTGTTTTTCCAGGATCAGAACTGATTCTCCGAACCGGGCAAAACGTATACCGGCGGCCAAGCCTGAAAGGCCGCCGCCGACAATAATAAGGGAATAATGAGAGTCAGCCATTGGCTGTTACAGATTTTGTAATTTAGGCTCCAGATAATTAACACAACTGGTTAATGTAGCCAGTTCAGGGTAATCTTCCTCAGGAATCTGCAGTTTGTAACGTTTTCGCAATTCCATTACAATATCGAGAAAATCCATGGAGTCGAGATCAAGCTGATCCCTGAGCGGTTCATCGGGATTGAGACCTTCCATTTCCGCATCTTCATCAATATCAGCTATAATCTCTAAAACAACGTCTTTTATCTCATCACGTGTCATCTTTTTCCTCAATATATAAATACAATCAAAATGAATATTTTTTCACAATTACGGCAGAATTTATACCCACCATGCCGAAGGAGTTATTAAGTATTGTGTCAACTTTGTCAAGCTGTTTAGGGGTATTTGCCACTATATTAGGCAAATAACAGTCAGGGTCAAGGGTGTCAAGATTGATTGTAGCATGGACAAGTCCATCTTCAAAGGATAACAGATTACCGGCAAGTTCAAGAACTCCGGCGGCACCCATCGCATGTCCAATATGACTCTTGGTGTTGTTTATATACGTATTTTCACAGCCGTCAAAAACATCTCTTATCGCACGACATTCTTCGATATCTCCCTGCTTAGTGCCGGTAGCGTGTGTGTTTATGATATCAATTTCCTCGGGTTTGAGGCCTGCACGGTCCAGGGCCAACCGCATACACTCTGCCTGACGGGGACCATAGGGTAACACAAAATCCTTGGCATCAGAATTAATGGCATGCCCGACCAGCTCACCATAAATTTTTGCCCCCCGAGCCAATGCGCGATCAAGCGTCTCCAGCACATAGACACATCCACCTTCCGATATGACAATGCCGTTTCTATCCTGATCAAAAGGTCTGCTTGCCTTTTTGGGATCGCTATGCTCAGCTAATGCTCCCTGGGCCTTGAAACTGGCAAAAATACCAAAAGAACCTGTGCATTCAGAAATTCCGCCACATATTGCCAGATCAACTTCACCAAGACGCAACATCTGAAGTCCCTGAATAAGTGCGGCATTGCCGGCCGCACAGGCAGCACCCACTGAATAATGTGGACCGGTGATACCAAGATTCATGGTTATCTCTCCGGCAGGATTATTCAGTACCGTCCGGGGATTATGATGATGGGTCCAGTAGTCTACGTTGTAATCAAACTGACTGATATTATAGACTTCATTTTCAGTTTCTACGGTGCCATGTTCTGTCAGGCCAATGTAAACACCGGTTTTCGATTTGTCATAATATGTCCAATCAATACAGGCATCAACAAGGGCTTCATTGGCGCAGTAAACACCAATACACCCTGCACGGGTACCACGTTTGTTTTCTTTCTTTTTACGATATTTGGTTTCAGAAAATTCACAGATGCCGGCAGGGGCTTTGTCCATATAGCGTAAATCAATCTCCTTGATTTCACTTTGCCCATCAAGAAGTTTCCGGCGAAACTCCGGCAGACTGCTTGCGTTAGGTGCGGCCAAACCAACACCTGTTATCACAATTCTTTGATTTTCTGATAATTTTGTCATGTTAGCAGTTTGAGATTTAGAGATAAAACGATCAATATATCTAATTATTCAACGTATGTCGACAAGAGTTTGCCTTAAAAAGGAGTTCTACAATTTATTTGAATTGCGATTTCTTAGAATTGAATAAAATCATTACTCCAGGTTCTGGATTTGCAGGCATATACACATTATAAACATCCTACCTGTAGTTTTGAAAAAGCATATCTTACAGCACCATGAAGGGATGATTTTGGGTTTACAACAACTTTTACAGGTATGGATTCTAATATCGTTGACATATTTGCTCTTTTTTCAAAGAAAGCTGGGAAATTTACCTGTTGAAGAAATGTAATAATCTTCACAGGAATGCCCCCTCCTATGTATATTCCACCAGTTGCCATAACAGTTAATGAAAGATTATTGACCAGTCCTGTAAGAATAGTAACAAATAGATCTAATGTCTCTGTACATATAGGCATGCTTATATCTGGATCCAATGCAATATCGACAATAACCGGAGTTGGATCTGCTGCCTCACCCAATAATTTCTTAAACCACCCAGGTTCTTCAAATCCTTTTTTTGCTTTAAGAAAGCTGTAAATAGAGTAAATCCCCGGCCCTGAACAAAGGGATTCAATACTGACATGGTGCCCATTATCCTTGAAATATTGCAAGAGCTGTATTTCAAGATCACTATCTGGCGAGAAGGAGGCATGCCCACCCTCGGAAGGACAGGCAATGTATTTTGATCCATCCCAGACCAGAAAGGCCATGCCGAGACCTGTTCCTGGCGCGACAAGTCCAATGGTGCCGTTTTTTTCTGGCACCCCTTCATGGAGGGTCACTGCATCTTTTTCAGCAAGTTCAAAAATGGAGTAGGCAAGGGCAACGAGATCGTTGATTACATAAACTGACTGAATATCCAGGAAGTTTTTTAGTTCATTTTCATCAAGAACCCAGGGAATATTTGTCAGGTGTACCCTGCCCCCTCTAACGGGTCCTGCCGCAGCAAAACAAGCGAATTCTATCGGATATTTTTTTCCACCTAAAAAATCTTCCAATAATTCATTAAAATCAGAGTAGTTTTTACAGAGAACCGTTTCGTCAACAAGTGGTATCCCGGAGAGATTTTTACTGTCGAAAATACCGATATTTGTTTTAGTGCCGCCAATATCAGCAGCTAATATATAAGCCATAGTTATTTGAATATCTTAATTGATTATTCTACGAGATTATTTTCTCAATAATCCCTGCCGCCGCATCTGGCCCCCAGCTTCCTGCATCATAAGTGTGAAGTTTTTGCGCTCTATTTTCACATCTCTCACATGAATGCAGTAAAGGCGTCAATAATGACCAGGCTTCTTCTACACCATCTTGTCGCCAAAACAACATATGATCTCCAAGAATACAATCCAGGAGTACTTTCTCATATGCCTCAAGAGATACCCCCTTGTAACTTTCCTGATAGGAAAAATCCATATCCATGGTACGCAGACAGACACTGGCTCCAGGACTCTTTGTTTGAAAAGACAGGGTTATGCCCTCCTCCGGATATATCGATAGAACAAGCCTGTTCGCTGAGACAGATTCCTTTAAAACATCACGAAACAAAGAATGAGGAACCTCTTTGAATTGTATGACAATGCGTGTTTCCTTTCTTTTCATACGCTTGCCGGAGACAAGATAAAATGGCACACCCTGCCATCGCCAGTTTTCAATGGCGAAACGCAGCAATGCGAAAGTAGGTGTAAGGGAATCAGGGGCAACACCTTTTTCACCAAGATATCCCGGAATAGCTTCAGAACCGATTATTCCAGGGCCATATTGCCCAAGGACAACGTCACCCTGTTTTTCAGTAAAGGGGCGGATTGAACGAAAAAGTTTGAGCTTCTCATCCCTTACTCTTTCAGCTTCAAAATGAGATGGAGGCTCCATGGCAATAAGGGAAAGAAGCTGGAGCATATGATTTTGAAACATGTCACGAATAACGCCACTGTTTTCGTAATATCCGGATCTGTTTTCTATTCCAATCTGTTCAGCGGCGAGTATACCGACATAATCAATATAACTCCTGTTCCAGAGAGGCTCAAAGATGGCATTGGCAAAACGAAGCATCAGGATATTCTGAACAGTTTCCTTGGCCAGGTAATGATCAATTCTGAAAATCTGTGGTTCAGTAAAATGCCTGTGCAGACTTTTATCCAATTCTTGCGAAGTATATAAATCGGAACCAAATGGTTTTTCGACAACAAGTCTGCACCAGCCGTTATTTTCTTTATATTGATGCGCAAGGCCGGCCTGTCCGATGTTGTCTGCAATGATACTGTATAAATGAGGCGGGACGGCAAGATCAAACAGCTTATTCCCATGGGTCCCTTTTGCCGCACCAAGATCTTTTAAAAACATCTTCAACTGCAGATATGAGTTTAAAGAGTCATATTCGACTTGAAAATAATGAAGAAGGGCTGCAAAATCATTCCACTGTGATTCGGCAACTGTTGCACACGTCATGCATTCTTTTTTTATCTTTGCTATAAATTCAGACCTGCTGAATTCCGTCCTGGCACAACCGACAATTGCAACAGGATCAGGCAAACTGTTATTGATCCACATTCGAAAAAGAGCAGGAATCAACTTTCTCGTGGTCAGGTCACCAGAAGCCCCGAAGATAATTATGATACAGGGATCAAGATCTTTAACTGTAACGCAGTCGCAGACATTTCCCAGATTGCAGATCTTCCCGTTCACTTCCTGTGTCATGTCATCCTCCGGCCCCTTATTATCTTAAGGCAACCTTGAAAAATTGACTTTTTGCTCGCTAGCGGTGTCATTGCCAA
>JACNJZ010000085.1:0-13658 GCA_014382295.1 Candidatus Desulfobia pelagia
TAGTTCTTGGTAGCCTCCACTCGCGATCGTTAGCTGCAACTGTACCCCAGGTTTTATCGCAATTTCCCCATAGTGAACAGCCTTTTATGCGTATCCAGCTGGCCCGTGCCCTTCTGGGGTGGGTTAATCAGATTCTTTTGCCTGCCAAGACTGAACCGGGCTTGTGTGCGGTAATGGAAGTTATGATGTCAAATCCTGCCATCAGGAGTCTTATTCACCAGGGTAAAGATAACAGCATTACCGATGAGGTCAGGAAGGGAAGACTGACGGGAATGGTCTCTTTTGAAGAGTATCTGGCTCATCTGTGTGAGATTAAGTATTTGTCATCTGCTGAGGCCGTTCAGTATGCCCGAGACAAAGAGAGCTTTAAAGTACGCATGGGTGGTCAGAAATGATGGATTGTGTCGAACTACAAAATAAGTATACAATCGGTCCTGGCAACAGGCTGTTACTGATTGCTGGTCCCTGTGTTCTCGAGACAGAAGAAATTGCACGGAAAACAGCAGGCAGTCTCAAGGAAATGGCAGAACGTCTTGATATTCCTTTTGTGTTCAAGGCTTCTTTTGATAAGGCCAACCGCACTTCAATTGATTCATACAGGGGGCCCGGACTGGACGAAGGGCTTGCGATTATGGCGCGGATCAAGGCTGATTTCGGTGTTCCGGTTATTTCTGATATCCATGAAACATCCCAGGTGAAACGTGCCGCGGAGGTTCTTGATATCCTGCAGATTCCGGCATTCTTATGTCGGCAGACGGATCTGCTGGTAGCGGCCGCCGAGACGGGGAAGATTGTCAGTGTCAAAAAAGGCCAGTTCATGTCGCCCTGGGATATGCAGCATGTTGTCTCGAAGCTGAAGGCCGGAGGGAACAGAAAGATACTTCTGACAGAGCGGGGAGTGTCCCTCGGCTATAACAATCTTGTTGTTGATATGCGGTCTCTGCCGGTTATGCGGGGATTGGGTTGTCCCGTTATATTTGATGCAACACACAGTGTTCAGCTGCCCGGGGGAGCGGGTGGAAGTTCTGGTGGCCAACGGGAGTTTATACCCTATTTGACCCGGGCTGCTGCAGCGGCAGGAATAGACGGGCTTTTCATGGAAGTGCATCCTGACCCGGATTCCGCTCTGTGTGACGGCGCCAATTCTCTTGCTCTTGATGAGGTGGAGGCTTTATTGAAAAAAGTTCTTCACATTCATGCCATTGTTGCCGAGGGATGATATGAGTATCAAGCAGGGAGATGGTAGCTGCGTATCGCCTGGTAATGGATATATAAGCGATTGTGACCTCACCCAGGCCCTTTTACAGAAAGCTTCGGCTCGAAACGAAATGGAGGGGAGAGGGTATGCCTGGAAGAACTGCCTGGCGAAGGCAAAGAAAATAAAACTGCTGCTCCTTGATGTCGATGGTGTTCTTACAGATGGTTCCATTGCCTATACCGATGAGGGGCGTGAGGTAAAGACCTTCAGCGTTAAAGATGGTTTTGGCATGAATATGCTCCAGAAAACCGGCGTTGAAATAGGTCTGATTACTGCTAGGAGTTCGGAAGCTTTGACACGGCGGGCTAAAGACCTCCGCCTGAAGTATGTCTATCAGGGTGTTCGTGAAAAAGTGGCGATGTACGAACAGGTGAAGGAAGAGCTCAACTTGGAGGCATATGAGATTGCCTATATGGGAGATGACTGGCTCGACCTTGCATTGCTTTCCAGGGTCGGGTTTTCAGCCACTGTTGCTGATGGCGTGCCGGAAGTGCAAAAAATAGTTGATTATGTCGCAAAGTGTGCTGGCGGAAGAGGAGCAGTAAGGGAAGTGTGTGAGTTAATTATTGATGCTAAGGGAGAATACGATACCCTGCTGAATTATTATCTCGCTAAGGTATGAGAGTGTGACAGCTTCCAGGAATTTATTGTGGCTTTTACCTTTGGTGCTTCTGCTCTCAAGCCCGGCTTGGAAGCCAGTTATTATTGAATTACTTCAGCCTCCGGAGGGTTTTCGCTCTTTGCCCGGCACGGAAAAAGCTACAGGCGGTTTCCTGATGAACGGAGTCACTGTAACGAGAAGTGCTGATGGCGCCCCGGAAGCTATCCTCAGTGCCGAGCGGATCAAGAGCGGTCGCTGGGACGAAAATGATTACTGGTTTGAGGCAGTTGATGCCCTGCTTTTTGAAGAAGGCAAGCTGCAGGCGCATGTCGTCAGTGGTGAGGGATATTATGACGTGAGTCAGGAAATTGTAACTCTTGTTGAAGATGTCTCCGTAGCCGTGCAAAATGAATATGAATTGAGCACCCAGGCTCTTCGGTACCTGATGCCTTATAAGATAATGAAAACCGGCGCGGATATTATTTTTAAAAGCCAGGATATTACTGTTCAGGGAACAGGTATGCGGTATAATTTTGCTACAGGTGACTATCGGGTTGGCGGTAGAGTTACATTTGATCTGATTACCGAGAAGCGCTAGACTTTGAAGTCTTCGTTGTCAGCGGGGTCATCACATTTGATACGAAGTAGAAGGTGTTTTGAATAATAGTTTTCTGTTTATTAACTTTGGGGGTAGGTAGTTTATGAATAAAAATAATATCATAGCGGCACTCGTGGTTTTATGTCTGATAGGTTCTGTCTGGGGAACAGTCATGAGTCGGAAAAGTGATTCTCTTGATAAAAAATTGACTCTGGCGACCAATGAGCTTGAGGCTCTTCAGCAAGAGCGTTTGGCACTTTCCGAGAATCTTGAGTTTAAGGACAAAAATGTTCGTGAAATGCGTAATAAATTGCAGGATGCAACAACCGGAAGCGATCAGCTGAAAGCGCATCTTACGACAAGCACTGAAGAAATGTTTCGTTTGCAAAGCAGTCTCGAAGAGGGATCCAAAAGACAATCCGAGCTGAAGAATACACTGACCATTTCTCAAAAGGAACTGCAGGAAGCTCGTGAAAGCGTGAAATTGCTTCAGCAAAAAATAGAATCCGTTGAAACTTCTTCCCTGGAGAAAATAGAAAATCTTCAGTTAACCATTGAAAGTCGCAACAATGAGTTGTCGGCTGTGAATCATAAGTTGGCAGGGATGACGGCTACTGTGGAGGCCCTCCAGACGGAATTGGCATCGAGAACTGTAGATTTGGGGGTATTCAAGGAGCAGAAAAATATAATTGCTGCCCGGGAAACATCTTTACAGAAAACCCAGAAGGAATTGGCGGTTGAACTTGAGCAGGCGCAAGTGAAAATTATAGAGCAGGAAGAGGCTCTTGAAGAAAAAACCAGAGAATTTAACCAGGCTGCTAAAGAACTTCGTCAACTTCAGGTGAATATGGATGTCCTTCTGACTGAAATCAGTAAGCAGAAAGGTGTTCTTGAAAAAATGACCAGAGAGCGCGAAGCGTCTATGAAGACTGCAGCAAATAAAGACAAGCTTATAGAAGACCTGCGTCGCCAGCTGGAAGGACAGGTCAAAGAGCCTGCTCAACAATAATAAAATAAGTTTCTTATTAAGCTTATTCCTCTCAGGAGGCAGTCCATGACCTCAAACTCTAAACCTGCCAGTCAATCTGAAGATCAGGATCACTCCCAGAAAATAAAGGAACTCTTCACTCAAATTAAGCAACTGGCCAAAACCAAAGACTTTGTCGGTGCCGAGAAACTACGGGATACCTTAATAGAAGTTGCCCCCATGGCACTTCAGGAAATAATCGATTCAGCAGAAATTATTGAGAAGGAGAAATCGGCAGGAATAGATCCTGAACATCTGGCGTTATGGGACGATCTCTATAAGGACCTGAGCGAAGAGGAAAGAAACTGTATTTTCTACAGCATGAAAAAAATTGTTGTCCCGCCGAAAAAAAAGATCTTGGCTAAGGGGAAATTTAACGACAGGTTATTCTTTATTGAAGACGGGAAGGTTGCCGTATATAAGCAAAAAGGGGATAAAAATATAGTTGTTGCCTATCTGGAGCGTGGAAATCTTTTGGGAGAATATACTTTTCTCACTATTTCTTTGTGTTCGGCATCTGTTCTCACGCAGTCTGGGGTGACGATGTATGCACTGAAGAGTTCGGCGACTGATGATTGGGAAGAAAAACATCCTGGACTCCTGCAGAAGCTTGCAGCATTCTGTGATCAAAAAGGAAACCTGAGCGATATTGATCGAAGAAGAAAACAGGAAAAGTGGAAATACAGCAGGCACAAAGTTAACGGGACAGTTACTGCAAATATCCTTACAAAAGAAGGTCAGAAAACAGAAAAGTTTTTCCATGGGAAGTTGTTGGATATCTCAAAAGACGGAACTTCATTTGGTGTTGAAATTCAGAATAAGAAAACTGCACGTGCTTTGTTGACACAGCATCTTGATCTCTCTTTTACCTGTAACCTGGGAGGTGAAAAAAGAACCTTTTCTGTTGTCGGGAAAGTTGTCCGGGTTTCATTTGAATTATACAACTCGTATATTGTTCATATTCACTTCGATAGTCTTCTCGAAGAAAACCTGATCGCAAAAATAACGGGGAAAGAAAAATAAGCCATCGAATTACTCATAGAGTGTTGTCTTGAAAGTTAGTAACTATTCAGCAGTTTCTCAGCATTTCCACGCAGTATTGCCATCTCTTTTTTTTCCCCGAGACCAAGTTTTTTAAGAAGATGAATTGTCTCCAACTGGTCCGACCAGGGAGAGTCTGAGCCGAACAGGATCTTGTCATCAGGGTGGGCCTCAATAATCTCTTTTGCTTTCTGCGGCTCCATGAATTCCAGGGAAAAGGCGATGTCCATATAGACATTTCCTCCTGCCAGAATTTCCTGGACTTCCTCCCACTGATCCCAGGCACCGAGATGGGTGGCGATAAATTTTAGATCAGGAAATTTTCTGGTAATGGCAAGTATCTGAGCCGGATCTGCCCGCCTTTCTTTTGGAAATCCAATATCATAACCGGTATGCATAATAAGGATAAGGCCAAGTTCCTCTATCTTTGCAAAGAAAGGGGAGAGCCGGTCTTCATTAAGATAAAAGCGCTGGTAGAAGGGATGCATTTTCACCCCCTTGAAACCACAGGCATGTATTTCGTTAATCTGCTGCAGAGCCGAGGTTGACTCCGGGTGAAACGACGGGAATGGGATGATGCGATCCGACCTCTTTTTGTGGCACCAGGAAAGAATGGAGTCGAATTGTTCGGGTCGGGTTGCAATGTTGCAGAGCACCGAAATATCTATCTCAGCACGGTCCATTGACTCTAGAAGTGCGGTCAGTGTCCCATCGAGGGCTGCGGTGACATTGCCTTCCTTTTCCAGGGCGGGAATGGTCGATGCGGCCAGTTTGTCCGGAAATGCATGGGTGTGAAAATCAATATAGCTCATGGATTTATGTATGGATTGGGCAGCTGTCCAGCATACATTCAGAGATAATCTTTATGCCGATATCGAGATGCTGTTCAGTGTAGGTCTGAAATATTCCCTGGGCGCTGTCCTTGCTTTTTATCCCGCCTTTTCTCAAGGGCATATCCGAGACAAGCATGAGAGCGCCGGTTGGCACGTTAAGGGCATAGCCGACAGAAAAGAGTGTGGCTATTTCCATGTCGATGGCAATAATGCGATGTTTGAGAATGTACTCGATAAACTCCTTGTCAAATTCCCACATCCTGTAATCTGTGGTGTGCATGATCCCGGACTTGGGGAGCCTGCCTGTTTCTCTGATAATTACCTGTTCGGCAACCCTGTTGATCCCAAAGCTGGGAAGGGCCGGGACATCCTTGGGCAGGTAATGAGCACTGGTTCCTTCGTCGCGTATGCTGGCGGTGGGGATCACGAGATCGCCTACTTCGAGACTGTCATCGATACCTCCGCACATCCCGAGCATGAGTACGGATTTCAGGCTGTCGAGATAAGAGAGGCAGTGCATGATGATTCCGGCGGATGGTGATCCAACGCCGTAGTTTATGATAGTGATATCCCGGTCCTTGTCATGGACAAGGCTCCAGTTATTCGAAAAGATTTCTTTGTTGCTGATCTTTGAAAATTGCCTGATATAACGATGAAAATTGCAGAGAAGAATATTTGAGCAGAAATCAGAGACTGATGATCCCGTGTAACGCTCAAGAGTATGACGGGCATAATTGTCGGGTCGTAATTGGGTTGTCATGGTCTTTCCAGGTATGAAAGTTTTAAGGTACCTTGTAAATTACAAGATTCAAGCTGGTGGCTGCTGTTTAAATGCCAAGTAGCAGGTACCCTGCCTGCAATATGAGCAGGGTGTAAATCCCGGCAAAGACATCATCAAGGACAATACCGTAACCGCCGTTTAAATGTTGGTCAGGCCAGTTTACCGGGAAAGGCTTGATGATGTCAAAAAAACGGAACAATAAAAAGGCAATGAACCATACCAGTGGATTTGCCGGAGCTCCGATGAGGGCGATGAGCATGCCTATAACCTCATCAATAACGATGACACCGGGGTCTTTACGGTCAATAATCTTTTCGGCACTGCCGGCAGTAATAATTGAAAGAAAAAAAATAAGTACCAGGCCGATTATATAGCCACCAGGTGAAAGCATGCAGAGGAGAAAATGGATCGGGAAGGCAATAAGTGTTCCCCATGTTCCGGGAGCTTTAGGGAGATAGCCTATAAACCCGCCTGTTGCTATGGCCATGATAAGTTTATCCACGCTTAATCCTGTTTTTCCTCAAAATCTTCAACATTCATTTTGCTTATTTCTGTATATATCCATCGTAAGGGAATGTTTTCTTTTTTGGCGACAATGCGGCAGGCTTCATATTCCGGCTGGAGCTCGGTGCCGGCGGGTGTTTCCACCTTTTTAACAGCAATTTTCCCCCAGCAGGTATTTATAGAACCGATTTTTCGTGGCAGGGTCAGCCGTTTCTCGGTGTGATAGCGGAGTCCTATTGCGGTGGTTTCAGAAAGAATACATTTTTTGAGATCCAGGGCAGTGGCAGGATCAGCAATAACACGAAGGATAAATCCAGGGCGGCCTTTTTTCATCTGGATGGGGATAATGGCGACATCCAGGGCTCCGGAGGCAAAAAGCTGTTCGTTGAGATAGGGGTATCCTTCAGGGGACCAGTCATCAATGTGGGTTTCAATGACTTCAACATCCTGGAGTTCAGCGGGTTCAAAAGTGTTGCCAATGATGAGGCGAAACAGGTTGGGGCGGCCATCCTTCCGTACCATACTGCCGGCGCCATAGCCGACAGTTGTGATCGTCATTGGCGGCATACTGCCAAATTCAGAACAGCATGTTATCAGGATAGCTGCACCCGTGGGGGTTACCAGTTCCTGGTCCAGATCTAAACTGTATACTGGCACGTTGTGCAGCAGTTCGCAGGTGGCTGGGGCTGGCAGCGGAATCATACCATGCTGGCTCTGTGTCCAGCCATTGGTCATCGGCAGGGGAGAACTTACCAGCTTGTCGATATTAAGGAAGTCGAGGCCGATTGCGGCGCCTACAATGTCAATGATGGAATCAATACCGCCTACTTCATGAAAATGAACATCTTCTGGAAGGCAGTTATGCACTTTTGCTTCGGCATGAGCCAGGGCTGAGAATATAGCCAGGGATCTTGTCTTGACAGTCTCTTTGAGGCCACTTTCCCGGATGAGTGAATGTATTGTCTTCCAGGAACGATGCGGGTGGTGTTCATGCGAGTTGATGTGGACGCGAACGCCTCCCAGACTGTTAACGGTTGTTTTTTCTGATGTGAAATCGTAGCCGTCAAGGTTCAGTTCTGCCAGGGAGTGAAGAAGAGTGTCTTCCGGAAGTCCGGCATCAAGAAGAGCGCCGAGGAACATGTCGCCGCTGATACCGGAAAAGCAATCTGCGTATGCTGTTCTTTGCGGGAGGCCGGTTGTGTTATCCAAAGCGTAGTCCCGGCTTGAGAGGGTGTCCGCAAACAAAGGCCCGGACAGGCATTTGTTTTGAGCCTTCATACTGGACTTCGCGGACAAGGAGATAATCGTGTTCGGTGGCAATAACAAGGCCATCCTTATCTATACGGTATAAAGTCCCGGGAGGCTCTGTCGGTTCACCTGCGATTACGCTGGGCTTATACAGGCGAAACCATTTTGAGTTCAATGTCGTATGTGCTTTGGGCCAGGGGTCCAGACCCCGTATCTGGCAGCTTATCTCAAAGGCTGACCGGGTCCAGTCAATAAGGCTTTCATCTTTACTGAGCGGGGGTGCCGGAGAGGCCAGAGAATTATCCTGGCTGTGGGGAGGAAGCTCATTTTTTCGCATGAGATCAAGGGACTCGGTAAGCAGGCTTCCTCCAAGGTCAGCCATTCTGGCGGCAAGGGTAACTGTGGTGTCATCATGATTAATAGGCAGGGTCTGCTGCAGTAAAACAGCGCCGGTGTCCATGCCTTCGTCTATCTGCATTATTGTGATACCTGTTTCTGCGTCACCGTTGAGTATGGCCCGTTGAATGGGCGCTGCCCCGCGATATCTGGGAAGAAGGGAGCCGTGGACATTGATAGTGCCGAGGGAAGGGATACTGATAATGGAGCCGGGGAGAATCCTGCCGTAGGCAACAACAACGATAAGGTCAGGGGCCAGTTCCTGCATGGTTTCAAGAAATTCCGGGGTCTTTATCTGCGAAGGCTGCAAGACGCGGATGC
This sequence comes from Candidatus Desulfobia pelagia, assembly GCA_014382295.1. Lineage (GTDB taxonomy): Bacteria > Desulfobacterota > Desulfobulbia > Desulfobulbales > SURF-16 > Desulfobia > Desulfobia pelagia. Next base: position 8,609 of record JACNJZ010000085.1, read on the forward strand.
TGGCATTCTGGGCATATTTTTTGACTGGAGTTGGTGCCAATTTGCGGCCCCGTCCTTTGGGCCTGTCCGGCTGGCTTACAACAGCAGCAACATTTTCCCCATGGTCGAGCAGGGCTTTCAGGCTTGGTACAGCAAATTCCGGGGTCCCCATGAAGACTATGCGGGAGATTTTGTTAATCATGGTTTACTTGGTCTTTTTCCAGTTTCATTTCTTCCCGTAACTGCTTTTTACGTTGTTTTTTGTAAAGAGCCCGTTTCAGACTGCTGAGGTGATCAATAAAGAGTGCTCCCTCTATGTGGTCAAGTTCATGCTGGATAACCCTGGCAAACCATCCCTCAGCTTCAAATTCGTTTTCTTCCCCTGCCATGTTTTGTGTGCGGACACGGATTTTTTCAAAGCGTTTTACCTTTGCGGTAAAATCGACGACACTCAGGCAACCTTCCTCGTCAACCTGTGAACCTTCACCGTGAAGTATTACCGGGTTTACCAGAACAATGAGCTGACCTTCCTCTTCTTTAGATGTGACATCCATGATAACCACGCGTTGAAGCACTCCTATCTGCGGAGCCGCAAGTCCAGCCCCTGGCGCGTCATACATGGTGTCAGCCATGTCCGCCACCAGTTTTCGGAGGTTGTCGTCAAACTCTGTAACGACTTTTGATTTTTTTCTGAGTGTTGGATGCGGATGTTTCAGTATTTCTCGTATTGCCATGTGTTGGATATTATAAAAGTTGTAAAGTTAAGCTAACGGCTAATGGCTCTATCCGGGAAGTAAATCTTTCGGATGGGAACTGTCTATTCTTTATGTAACTATTCAGAAGTGCCCCGGATGCGCACAAGCAGGCCGCCGAACGATATAATCATATGTGAGAATGCCTGATCGTGTGTAGATGGGGTGCTGCTGAATAGTTACATATCTATAACATATTTTCTGGGTCAACATCCACAGACATTTTTACTTTTCCGGAACGGATAAGGGCAGGGGGGGCTTGGGCGAGGGAATCGCAGACTGCATGAAGATCCTGATATCTGTGAGCCTGCAGGAGAAGCTGCCATCGGTATCTTCCGCGCAGTTTGGAGAGTGGAGAGGCAACCGGGCCTAAAACCGTTACCGCACTGGAGACGGAGAGTCGGGTTATTTGACGGGAGATAAGCTGTGCCGCCTGATTGACGTTTTCTTCGGATTCACCTGAAAAGCGAATATTAATAAGGCGTGAATAGGGCGGGAAGCGGAGCATTTTGCGGAGCTGCCGTTCTTTGTGATAAAAACTGAGGTAATCATGCTGCCTGGCGCATGTTATTGCGTAATGATCCGGTTGATGGGTCTGGATGATGACTTTGCCCGGCTTTTCTCCCCGTCCGGCTCTTCCAGTTACCTGGGATATCAGTTGAAAGGTTCGTTCTCCTGCCTTGAAATCGGGTATGCCGAGACCCGCATCGGCCCAGATAATGCCAACCAGGGTGACATGGGGAAAATGATGTCCTTTGGTGATCATCTGGGTGCCGATCAGAATATCAATTTCTCTGTTGTGGACGGCTTTTAATATTTTCAGGAATGAACTGCGGGATCCTGCTGTGTCACGGTCGAGTCTGGCAATTGTTGCTGTTGGAAAACGCTGATGGAGTTCCGCCTCTATACGTTCTGTGCCGAAGCCTATTTCCTTTATGTGATGGGAACGGCAGTGCGGGCAAAGGATCGCACTTTTGGCGGTGTGGCCGCAATGATGACATATCAGTGTTTTCTTCTCCTTATGAAGAGTAAGGCTGACTCGACAATGCCGGCATTGTACAGGGTTGCCGCAGTCGCTGCAGAGCAGCAGGTTGGCGTATCCTCTTCTGTTCAGGAAAATAAGGCTCTGATTGTTCTGTTCCAGGTTGCTTGTAATGGCTTCGAGTAAAAGGGGAGAGAAAAGAGGCGGGAGGCCTGCTATCGGTTTTGTTTTTTTGAGGTCGACAATTGTGACTTCAGGCTGGGGACGGTCAGCGACCCGCTTATGTAGACTGAGAAGCTGATATTTGCCTTTTGTCGCATGATAAAAACTGGTCAGCGATGGTGTCGCAGACCCCAGGATGACCGTGCATTTCTGCTGGCTTCCCCTGAGGACGGCCAGGTCGCGGGCCTGATAACGTAGGCTGTCGTCCTGCTTGTAGGATCCGTCATGTTCTTCATCAACAATTATCAGACCCGGATCTTTTAAGGGCGCAAAGATGGCTGATCGGGCCCCGATAACTATTTGTGTTTTTCCCTGGGCAATTTCGCACCACTGGTCGTATCTCTCTCCGGTTGAAAGACCGCTATGCAGGACAGCAACATTGTCCTGGCCAAACCGGGAGAAGAAATGACCTTCCATTTGGGTTGCCAGGGCTATTTCCGGCACCAGTATTAGTACAGCTCTGCCGCGGCGACAGACTTCCTCTGCTGCTCGCAGATATACTTCGGTTTTGCCGCTTCCTGTTACTCCATGGAGGAGGAAAGTGGCAAACTCCTTTCGATGGAGAAAGGGTGAGAGGTGCGACATGACAGCTTGCTGTTCTTCAGTGAGGGTAACAGGTTTCTCGAAATGGGGGGGCTGTTCACCGAAGGGGTCTCTGAATATCTGCCTGGTGGAAAAAGAAACAATGCCTTTCCCCTCCAGATTTATAACAGCTTTTGCAGCGCCGGGGTATATGTGTACTAATTCTTTTCGGGGAACATCAGCGAGGGAGGTTTGCTGCAGTTCCGTAAGGAGCAGAAATGTTTTTTTTTCAGAGGGTTTGAGGGTGGAAAGCTCCGTTGAGGAGAGAGGGGTATTTACACTAATACAGATTTCGGTCTTTGCTTTTGTCTGGCCTGAAGAGATAAGGTCTTCAATTGAGATAAGTCCTTCTGCTTGCCATTTTTCAAGCTGTTTCTTCCATTTGGGTGTTTTGATTTTGCGAACAGCGGCAGGTGTCAGGGATCCTTTGTGAAGGAGCTGTGCAATCCAGGTCGGAGCAGTTCCTTTATACTCCTCAAGAAATTGGGGAAGTGCATTGCTGCCTTCTGCCGTGAGATATATCTTTTTTCCACTTTGGGATGTGAGGCCACCCGGCAGGGCATGTTTTATGACCTCGCCGAGTGGATATCTGTAATATCTGGAGATCCATCGAAAAAAGGGAATGATGCTTGCCGGGAATAACGGTTCCTGGTCAAGAATTTCGGTTACAGGTTTAATTTTGTATTCTGTGGGGGCCGCCAGGTGTATTGCCAGAAGGTAGCCGGTAACCTGTCTTTTGCCTAAAGGGACAAGAAGACGTATGCCTGGCTGCAGGGAGCCGTGTTCTCCTGAAAAACTATAGGTGAAAGTTTCAGTGACGGGAGCAGCCACCGCCACTTCAAGATGCATCATAACTGGGCAGCTACATGCTTTATATGATCACTGAAGTTTTCGCCGATGTCCGGATGTCGAAGGGCGAAGGCGATTATAGCTTTGAGGTACCCCAGTTTGTCGCCGGCATCAAAGCGTGTCCCTTCAAATTCATAGGCATACATGCCTCTTTGATTGGAAAGAGCAAGAAGGGCATCGGTCAATTGGATTTCCCCGCCGTGGCCGGGAGTGGTTTTTTCAAGAAGGCCAAATATCTCAGGCTGGAGAATGTAGCGGCCAATAATTGCCATGTCTGATTTTGTGGTGCCGGGGGCGGGTTTTTCCACCATCCGGTCAATTTTAATCACTCTGTCGCGGATGTGTTGTCCTTCGACAATTCCGTATTGGTAGGTTTCATCTTTTGGTACCTGTTGGACGGCTACTACTGATTCCTTGACTTCATCAAAAATATTCAGCATCTGCTTGCAGCAGGGCTGTTCGCTCAAAACCAGATCGTCACCAAGCAGAACAACGAAGGGCTCGTTGCCGACGACGTTACGGGCTGACCAGATGGCGTGTCCCAATCCGAGTGGTTTTTTCTGGCGCACGGAAACAATATCAATAAGGTTTGCAAGATGCCGCATCTCTTCGAGGAGTGCAGTTTTCTTTTTTTCATACAGGACGGCGTCGAGATGAAAATCATAATCAAAATGGTTTTCAATGGCGGATTTTCCCTGGCTGGTAACAAGGATAATTTGTTCTATTCCGGCGGCCACAACCTCTTCTACTATGTATTGTATGGTGGGACGGTCAACGATAGTCAGCATCTCTTTGGGGATGGCTTTACTGGCAGGGAGAAAACGGGTCCCAAGACCGGCTACAGGTATAACTGCTTTACGAACTTTCATGTTTTTTCCTTTTGCTTGAAAAAGAACTTGCTTAAAGTGATAATCTAGTCGTTATTACTATTACTCCATTATCAATTATCAACCCCAAATTGTCAATTACCAGATGCATCCGCTCGAAAAGGAAATACTGGCATTCATCCGTGGAGACAGGCTTGCTGCCTCCGGAGAAAAAATTGTAATTGGTGTGTCCGGAGGATCGGACTCTATTGCCCTTTTGCATGTTCTTGCCAGTCTCCGTGCGGAGTTGGACGTCGGGCTTGTCGCTGTATATATCAATCATGGCTTGCGTCCTGATGAAACCCCCCAGGAAGAAAAACTTGTCGCTGCGCAGGCAAAAAAACTTGGAGTGGAGTGCCGTATCGGAATCGTTGATGTCCGGGGAGAATCCGGTAAAAGAAAAATTTCCCTTGAGCACTGTGCACGAGATCTGCGGTATGAATTCCTGGGACTGGTGGCTGAAGAAATGGCTGCCGGCAAAATAGCGGTGGCCCATACAGCTGATGATCAGGCTGAAGAGATATTGCTGCGGCTCATTAGGGGAACAGGTCGTGCCGGGCTTTCAGGCATGAAGACCATAAGAGACGAGAAGGTCATCAGGCCTTTTCTCAGGACTTCCAAAGAGGTATTGCTGAGGTATCTTGAGCAGAAAAAAATTCCATTTCTCGAAGATAGCTCCAACAGGGATACGGTCTATTTACGGAACAGAATTCGCCTTGAGGTCATACCTTTTCTCGCTGAAATAAACCCGAATATTTCTGAAGTTCTCAGGCAGACGGCAGCAGTTCTTCAGGATGAAGAAGTGATTCTTGATGATA
>JACNJZ010000085.1:14057-25718 GCA_014382295.1 Candidatus Desulfobia pelagia
CTTTTGGCTTATTATCTCCCCTTGTGTTTTTTTTCTAACCAGCTGTTTTTCGTAAGTATCACACGGTAGTTTTTTTTGCAGCATATCGCAAAGTTGCTCCTTGCGGTTCGTGGTGAAGTTGTTTTTTCTACTGGAAGTGTGAGAGGGCGGTTTTTGATTAAAGAAAGATTTGCACCGCTACCGTATGGTAGCACTATTGGTCTTCTTGGTGTAACCTTACGGTAGCGCCTGAGTGTGGGGTTGCCTTGGAGATTAGACAGGGGCGTCATTTTATTGTTGGCATGTCTTTTGTATACTACAATGTTACATATGGTGATAATGCATACTTTGATAATCAATTCAAATGCTTCCTGGAGGGAGGGGTAAGCAAAAAAAAGGAGGGAAAGAGAAAACGTCAAATTCAATAAGAGGAGAGAGGAACCAACGTAGTAATTAAATTCATTATTGTAATGAATGAGGAGGAAAATATGAAAAGAAAATCTTGGCTGATTGCTCTATGTTTTGCATCACTTACAGTGATGTTTGCACCGCAATCCTGTTTTGCTGAAAAATTGGCAAACACAATTGATGAACTCGTTAAAATGTACGACGACACAAAATGTTGGGAATGTCATACCGATCAACATGATGAATGGAAAACTTCATTTCATTCTAATCCCATCAATTCATCCTTAGGTGGTATTCGAAATTTTATTATGATTGGTTTGGCTAAAGAATGGAATACACCTCTTACCAAAGCACAGATTCTTAAATGTCTTGATTGTCACGCTCCGGTTGTCAATTTTGCCTCAGAAAAACTTGCTGTACAAATTGCTGAAATGATTGTTACAGCAAATGATAAAAAAGGTACTCCTGAGGCTGAGGCCGTAACAAAAGAATTGGCAAAACTTAATGTTGGTTGTACAGCCTGCCATAATATCAAGGCAACTGCGACGGCCCAGGGCCTTCGTGGTAAGGCAGTTCATGGAAAAATTTACAGTGCAAGCGGCTATGGTAACGATGAACATGATACTGTTGAGGCTGTTGAACTGAAAAGATCCATCTTCTGTATGCAGTGCCATGGTATTTATTCTGCTCCTGATGGAGAAAAAATTCAGTGCAATACCCTGTCCGGCAGTTATCAGGATGCCTACAATAATCTTGGTGGTACTGAGACCTGTCAGGATTGTCATATGAAGGACAATAAACACAATTTCCCTGGTGGTCATGATAAGGAGATCGTTGCCGAAGGCCTTGGTCTTAACGTCCAGATTACCCAGTATCGCCATCTTCCAGGTCAGGTTGAAACAGCAAAAAATCAGAAAGCATGGGTTCCCAGTGCTGTTGTGACAGCATTTGTGGAAAACAAGGCAGGTCATCGAATCCCTGATGGCTGACTCTGGTCCGGTAAAGTGGTCCTGGATGTGACCGCAAAAGATAGCAATGGTAATGAATTGTTTAAAGCTGAGAAAAAATATTTTGAAATCGGTGTCGACACTGATCGTGACATGCGATATGGCGCTTGGCAGATTAAAGAGATTATTGACCTTACTCTGCCACCTATGCAGACTCAGAAAGAGCAGTTTCTATTGAACTTTGACAGTGATACGGAAGAAGTGACTATTGATGTAAAGCTCTGGTATTATATAAACGGCAAGAGCGGGCATGTTGTTCACTCTGTAAGCGAAACACTTGAGTATGAGATAGACTGATTCGACAAAAAATCTTTACGCTCAAAACGTTCCGTGGTAAGAGAAACACCTTAATGATGTGGGCGGGTAGCTCAGCTGGATAGAGTGTTGGCCTCCGAAGCCAAAGGTCGTGGGTTCGAATCCCGTCCCGCCCACCATGGAAATGTTAAAGCCTCTAACTGTTTCAAGTAGTTAGGGGCTTTTTTTGTGGGTTTTCCCGGGAATTGTTTGGGCGGATTATTTTCCGTTCTTTTTACTTTTCCCTTTCTTTTTTCCTTTCCCGCCATCCTCCTCGTTGTTGTAGCTGACTTCAACATAGTTGCCAGTGTTATGAGCAGCACCTGATATGTGGCTGAGGTCATGTCCCCGTTTCAGGGCATGAAATTCTTGTGAGCCTGGTTTTATTCCGAGACTTTTCGCAAGGGATCCCCACCCTTTCTTTTTGCCGGATCGGTATCTTTCAACGATATAATCTGTTGGCCTCCCGGACATTTCTCCAAGTCGAAGTACCATGTATGCATCTGCCGGATTTTCAACATTGCTTAGTACGGTTCTCACCTGGAGATGCCCTATATTAAATCGGGTTGCGAGCCGTGCTCTTATTCCTGACGGATCTGCCTGGGCTTGAAGATTGAAATCTCTTGCCCAGCTGAAATCCCTTGCTGATGAGGCAGGTGCAATGGTCAAAATTGTGATTGCCGCGAAGAACAACATTTTAAAGATTTTCATTATTCCCTCCTAAATGAAATTGTATCTTGATCCTATCAATCCTTAAAAATAGAGCAATATATGTGCCGTGGTTCAGCACGATGTTTGATTCTGATTGGCAGAAGCTGTGATTCTTTAATTGCAGGCGATTAAATAGATCATTGTTAAAAAGGAAACAAAGGTTATATTGGTAAATGTTTTTACGTATGGATTGTATAGGTAAAAAAACTTTATTGCTGAAGCGTTTATTTGAAAAGAGCGCTGGTGTCGTTTTGTTTACCGTTTCGCACCAGTTTTATTGAAAGAAATAGTATTGCTTAGTTCTATTTCATCCTTCCTGAAGAGATAGTTGTCAAAATGTGTAACCTCATTATCCCCAAAAGCAAAGATTCTGGATTTATTCATATAACTAGTGGATTCTTAAAAAGAATAGCCTTTTCAAGTATTCATGGACTGGTGTGTCTGCTGATGCTTATCTCTATCTTTTCTTCTGACGCTTATGCTGGAGGGGCGCAGGACAGAAGTTTTGAAGCGTTCAGTAAAATCCCCGGTGTTACTTCCAGGCATCTGGACGAAGGTGAAAGAATGATAGCCAATCTTGATTACTTTCATACGAAGGTTTTCAGGGTATTGTGTAAGCTTCCCGAGGCTACAGCTTCAGCTGTTCTTGATTTTCTGCCGGAGCTTTCAAGAGAGCCAATAACATTTTATCATCTTGAGCTTTTTGAAATATTTTCTTCTCTTGAGGGAGTAACTCTGGAGGTTGCAATCAAGGGGCTCCGAGAAATGAAAGATATGGAGTTCAGTCTGGTTCTTGTCGTAAATAGTTTGAAAAATGTATCGGCTATGAGCCCGGAGAAGTTTTTGGAGAGTATTCAGCTAATTACGCAATTAAGTGATCCCTGTCGATGGGCTGCAAAGAGTTTTTTTGAAGTTGGTGGACAGGTTCCTGAAAAAGCATCTCAGGGGCTCACTCTGATAGGGAATCTTTCAAATGAAAAATGCTGGGCCGCTGAGGGTAACAGTAAAATTGCCGCAATTACTGTTGATGAGGCACTAAACAATTTAAAGGCTATTGGCCCTGTGCCGCTTGCTGATGATAAAAATGTACGGGCTCTTTTTGCCATCCCAGGTATGACCGGATCGGAGGCTCATTACTGGCTTGAGAATTATTTTGTTAAGCCACAGGAAGAAAAAAATGTCTTGTATCAATCTTTCAATGATTCTCAAAAAAGTACTTTGCTGAGGATTTTTTTTCAGGGTTCTGAGCTTATTATTCGTGATATTAACAACTTGCACTCGATAACTGATATCAATGAAAGAGAGTTTCCCGCCGCAGCACTGAAAACATTTGGTTTTGAAAAATTAAGAGCAATGCTCGATCAGCTTACGCCTCATGTTGATGAAAGACGTCTGGAAAATTTTGACCGATTTGTTCGGATGTCAGATAAAGAAGGGGCTGTGGGTGTTCTTCGTCAGGCAACAGCAAGAGCACGAATAATGACAGCAAGGCAATGCAGTGCCGCCAATGTATATATTCTCCTTTGCCGTGTTACCGTCCTTTTTGATAGTTCATTTCGTAATATTCTGCTGCCGGAATTGCAAAAGCATATTGGCAAAAGCCATGGCGGAAGTTTGCTTGCTTTTCTGCAGGAAATGGATCCCGAGAATACATTTGTTTCCCGGTTTATTTCCAGTCTTGCTCAGAAAGGAAAGTTGATTATGTTTTTCCCCGTTGAGGTTGCCCAGCAGAAGGTAATTCTTGACCTGGTTGCAGAATCAGCCTTTCGTGATGAGAACAGTCTGATCTTTTTTGCTGCCAGTTTCGTCGAATTTTTAAACATCGTCAGGCCGGAAGCAAGGCATGTTTTGCTGGATAAGATGATAACTTTTGCGCAGGATGATAAAGGAATTTTTGCTCAACAGATCCGAATTATTCTTCAGTATTACATGGAAGAGCAACCTGATATTCTGGGGAGTCAGGTTGTGAAACAGGTGCAAGGTATTCTTGATGAGTATGGGACTGTTGCTTTGTCGGCCTACGGGGAAGCGCCGTTTGCAGAATGGAGGGAGGATGGAGTACTCAGCGCGATCTCAATCTTTAATTCAGATGATGATGGTCGCTCCTCTTTTCTTGCAAATGGACGCTATCTCTTGTCCAATGGATATCTTCCCAGACCGACAAAATCGTTTTTTAAATTTGAGCAAAATGATGTCAAAAACGAGAAGTTGTCAGTGCTCCTTGGCGAAGTTGGTGAGAAAAAACCCAATAGCCTGGAAAATTTATTTTCTTTTCTTGTTTATAATAGGGAGGCAGTCGATTTTGTGAAGCATGTAAACATGCTGGAGATCTCCCACAGTATCTGCATTTATCAAAGTAATGATATCCAGAAGAAACTATTGGAGGAATTTATTAACGGAAGCCATGAGATGTTTATTCATCGCGGCCATAGCTACTGGCTGGATAATCATCTTCTCATCCCTTTGCGCGAAATAGTAAAAACAGGGGGTGTAAGCAGGGAGAGAATGGCTGCCAAACAGCGTTTTATGAGTATCGGTTCCTGTGGTGCCATAAATAATTACTCCGAACTTACGCGCATTTTCTGCAATAAAATTGATCTGTTGGGGAGTCTTGGCTCAGGGAAAACCAGGGTAAACAATCTATACAATCTTTTTCTTTTTGAAGCGGTTGCCGAAGGGCCAGTCGGCATTTCCTGGAAAGAGGTCGATCGGCGATCCTCATTTGTATTCCAGGGAGATGGAGGAAATAGCTATCTGTCTCCCGGCAGTCTGCCGGCGATTCTCTATAAAATTATCGGAGAGGGGCGCTGCTGGTTCAGGTAGGCGCAACAGAAAACCATGGTGCTTGTGGGCTGCTATGTGTCAGCGGTTTGATGCCTGGAGATTTTTTTCCTGCCGTGTGATGTTCTCGGTGTATCGATCGGTATCGAAAACGTATTTTTTTCTTTTTACGGTGGTGTTGGGGGGGGTTTTATACTCTTCAAAGAGGTCGTAACCCTGTTTCAGGTTTTCCCAGAAGGGGACCCATTTCGAAGATTTGTGCCTTTTCATATTTTCAGCGGTCATCCGGAACGGAAATATGTGCACCCTGAAAAATGGCTGGTCGTTTCGTAAAGCGGCTTCTGCCAGGGCATAAATCTCTTCAACTTTAGGGTCTGTCATGGCAAAGCAGCCAACAGAGACACAACTGCCGTGAACCATTAAGGCACTTCCAGTTCGGTCATACTCTCTGTCGTAATTGTTGGGATACCCAATGTTAAATGAAAGATGAAAATTACTGAAGGGATTCAGCTGACTGCTTTGGACATAGTAAAAACCTTCAGGGCTCTGTCTGTCGCCTTCTCTTTGCTTCGGTCCTAATTCTCCTGAGTAGGAACATATTTCATATGTTTTGAAAAGGGTGTATGTCTCTTCCCCTTTTATCCATAATTCAAGTTCGTTAGATTCTTTAAATATTCGAATAAAGATAGGATCGCCCAGATTGGCATTAACTTGGGAGAGTTGGGTCTCGAGGGATGGGGCCAGTTTCTGGCAGACAGATTTGGATACGGGGCTGGATAAGATTCTTGCCAGTGCCGGAAGGGCAGAGCAACAAATCAAAAGTGTCGTGATTAGCAGCAGGACTTGATATCGTTTAACAGTGTGTATCATGGACAAGTTGGGTTCCTTTCTTGTTGTTTGACACGCCTTTCGCGATTATTAGCATACTACCTGATATTTTTCGACAAAAAACACCATTTATTGCTGAGGGGTAGTGATGCTGCTTTTATGTATCGGAACAATAGCAACAATTGTTTAGAAATTAATGCAAAAGCTATACCTTGTTTAGGTGAAAAAGCATAACGTATTGTTTCTAAACATAATTTGACAGTGTTGGCTGCCGTGTGTGGAGTATGCGGTGGTCATTTTTTGGTCAAAAAGCCAGATAAGTGTGAAATTTTTTTACATTATTCTCTTTTTGAGGCGACAATGTGGTAGATAAAAAATGAAATTAATTCTATATTTCTCACTGTGCTTCGCTGTTTTGTCTTATCCCGACAAGATGCGTAATTGCTTTTATTGTTTATTGACGACCTTCAATAATCGTTGTAGTCACATATAAATATGTTTCCTAAATGAAAAACAACCCCTGGAAGAACATGAAAAACTTATTTATTCCTCTGTTGGTAATCCTGCTCTTGCCATTTACCAGTTGTGCTTCGTCTGTTAATTCTTCAAAAATTGATAAATTAGCTGATGCGGCTGGAGATGGAGATTCCTATTCTCAACTTCTCCTTGGCTACAAGTATTATAATGGCCAGGATGTGGACCAGGATTTTGGTAAGGCAATGCAATGGTATCGTAAATCAGCTGAACAGGGATATGCTGATGCACAAATTTACCTGGGAACGATGTATCATAATGGCGAAGGAGCATCCGTAGATTATGTTCAGGCCCATATGTGGTTTAATCTGGCTGCAGCTCAAGGCCATGACAGGGGTAGAGAATTGAGAGACCTGATTGCTGAGAAGATGACACCAGTCCAGATTGCAGAGGCGCAAAAACGTGCATTGGGATGGGAAGCCAGGAAATGAACGGATAAAAAGCGAAAGGGGCCGAAGAAAATATGAGACAGGAGGGAGAATAATGGATGCAATTGACTGTATAAAAACGCGAATGAGTATACGGAAGTTTAAAACGGATCCTGTGCCTCAGGATGTCCTCATGCAGGTTATAGAAACTGCCCAGTGGAGCCCTTCATACAAAAACAGCCAGCCATGGGAAGTAGTTGTATTGTCAGGAGCTAAAAAAAAGGCGCTTTCTGAAATGATGCTTGGCCTTTTGGACAGCGGGAAAGAAAATTGCCCGGATATCGCCGCACCGGAATCATGGCCGCCGGCAGAAAATGCCAGAATTGCAGATCTGTTCAAAAAGCGAAAAGAGGTAAGTGGTATAGATTTGAGTGATCCCAAGGTGGTTTTTGTAGCAAAAAAGGCGAATTTTAATTTTTACGCTGCACCACATGCCATCTATTTGTTACAGGACGCCTCTCTTTCTCAGTGGTCTTTATTTGATTTGGGAATATTCGCACAGAGTCTGATGCTCGCTGCCCATGCCCATGGTTTGGGTACCGTTCCGCAGGCATTTGCTACCGATTACGCCCAGGATGTTAAGAAGTTTCTTGGCATTCCGGAGTCTAAGAGGCTTGTTTTAGGGATTTCCATCGGTTACCCGGATATGGATTCACCGGCGAATGCTTTTCGTACAGACAGATCGGATACTGATGAGATCGTGACCTGGATGGAGTAACGCTAAAAGAAGGGAGAAGGTTTACACTTTTTTCTTCCTTCTGATGCGACTACCTGCCAGACCTGCCAGGCCGGTTCCAAATAACAGGATGGTGGTTGGCTCAGGGACTGGTGCAGGATCCAGTGAAACCTGTAAAGTATAACTGTCTCCCTGGGCCAGGGCTAAATCGTTATAGAGTGATACTTTTAAATAGTATGTTCCTGCTTCTGTGAAGTCATAGGAAAAGGATGGATCGAAGAACCATGTTCTGTCATCATCATCAATATGTTTCATGGATCCGTTGTCCTCGTCAGCTTGAAAACCATCACTGCCATCATCTCTTTCTTCCAAGACAACGCCAATAGAGTTCAGCAGGGTGAGATAGGTGTCTGCTGAGCCGGAAGTTTGATCGCCGGTAAAACCGTAGTCAATATCAAAGTATCCAGTGGTTCCGGCATTTATCGTGAAAGAGTAATAGTCGAAAGAATTAGTGCTAAGGTCATAAGTATTGACTGGGTTATTTGAATTTATTGACGCCCAGGGTGTGTTTTCAGAATCGAAGATGTCGGTATTGATTCCTGTTGTGAAATCAGAGCCAAATAGTTGCTGGGCAGTGAGAAGGGTGTTGTTGCCTTCTATTTCATTGATTGAAGTTGCTTCGACCACACCGGGAAGAATGGTACCTAAAGATATAATTGATATCCCCAATATTATTATTTGTGGGTTCATGCAGTCTCCTAAGTTGAATAGTGTATATTGTATTTAGATAGCAAGATTTAAGCCAGTATGTCTAAAGAAATAATTTCTTTAGAAACAGCTAGTTGTGGTTTTTTCGCTGTTGGTGTTTTCAGGGTTGTGTTCTTGAAATCGGAAAGAGAATCCAGAAAAATGGAATAGGAAGCCATTTTTCTGGATTTTTGCTGTTTTAATTAAACAATCGTGTCAAAATCATCTATTAGGGTGTCGAGAGAAATATCCATATCAATGGTGTCACAACCATCACCTCCCGATATCATGTCCGCTTCTCCGTCCTGGGCAAAAATCGTGTCATTGCCATCACCTCCATAGATCACATCTTGACCACCACCGCCGCTGATGGTATTGGCAAGGCTGCTTCCTGAAATCACTTCATTTGCCTCGGTTCCTGTAATATTACCATCTGCATCAAAGGTGACATCGAAGGAAGATGCAGCTGTATCGCCATCCCCGTCAGTTATTTGTAAATCATAGGTAAGGTCTATGTCATTCCCGAGGGAAGGTGAATAGGTTGTAATTTCCAGTATTCTATAATCATCTCCATCTCCGGCCTGCAGCATGATGGCGTTAAAGGTCAGAGGCTGGCCAGTAGCAGGATCAATACCACCATCAACAGTAAAGGTTGTATCACTCTTTGCTATACCAGTTGCTGAGCCAGCATTTACTTCTGTCCAGTTAGTGGGGTCATACTCGCCATTTGTATTGTAGGTAGTCCAGGAGGCAGTTTCCGAACTATTCAGAGATCCGACAGTAATGTCTGCCGCTGTAAGATTATAAGATGGGGCATTGGCGTCAGCAGGAGTTGTGTCGGTAAAGGTCATGTATACTGTTTCAGAATCGGGGTTATCCTGGGGGCCAGCCTCTTGCGGAGGTTTAAGATTGTCAACCCAGTTATTGTTAATACCCAGACCTTGCTGCGACGAATTCACCTCTCCTGGATCTCCATACGCATCAGTACCTGTAATATGTATTCTTATATCACCAAGGCCGTTATTGTCGTTGTCATTTCCTGTGTAGAAATCATAGTCATCACCAATTCCACTCTTGATTCCTCCTGTTGTTAAATTGGTATAAGTCTGTTCGGCACCATCCAGAGTGCCTGTAAGAGTGACTGTGTACGTTTTAGTTACAGGATCAACGGTAACGCTGAAGACCTCTATTCCAGTATCGATTGCTTTAGCGATAAGACCGCCATTGCTGTCATCATGGTATACAAGTTTGCTGCCTTGTGAAGTAAGGATATTACCTGAATTGTCGGTAACGTAAAGAGTTGCATCTCCACTGCCATCCACAGAAGTTTTTCCTGTTAACTGGAGAGAATTTATTATTGTGGAAGGCCCATCAGCACCAAAGTCAATATTCAAGTCGCCAGTAACTGTGTTGAAAACTTCGTGGGCAAGAATAGCATCCTGAGGATCTCCTGCCACTGGTCCGTCGTCATTGATATTGACAAAAAACTGCGTACTTGCCGTATCTCCATCACCATCGGTGACAAGAAAGTCAAAAATATCCTGAACCTGATCATCAACACCACGGTCAGAATCTCCGTCAGAAATAACATCTATACCGCCGGGATCGTTGTCCAGATGCGTAAGGGTGTTTTCACGGAGAGTATAGCTCCATGACCCATCACCGCGAACCGTCAGGTCGCCCACATCGCTGGCAACCGTAATATTTCCACTACTATTAGGATCGCCGTCAAAGTAAACAGTTTTAGTAATAATACCGCTGGTTACGGTAAGACTGCTTCCGTTAAAATCAGCGCCGATTGAGATTGCTAAAAATCCTGCGCCAGCTCCTGTCAACAGGTTTCCTTCTATGGTAAGGGCTGGTGTGTCAGGATTTGTGCCGTCGGGGAGATTTGCCTCATCTACAGTGGCCTGTAGTTTTTCAAAACGGAGGACGACATCATTGTAATCTGCATCACCTGTGTGGAAGAGGTCTTCAATATGAATTTCTCCACCTTCAGGAGGGACTGAGTTGATAAAGGTGCCGTTTTCATCCTTGAAATGTTCCTCCCCATCGGCATTCAGTGCAGGGTCCATGTAGAAAACGTCATTGGAAGCGGCGACGCCGTTTATCAAAAGTGTGCCGTCCGGATTGATCGCGAGATCTGCAGAACCCAGATTTGAGATGATACCTCCGTTGGCAATGATAAAAAGTTTTGTCTCAACGTTATGGGCGCCGATAAGCTGGTCATTGGTGCCCATATTTCCACCTACAAGATCATTGGTGCTTTCGATTATGATCTTGGCGTTGATCGGATTACCATTGCCATCAAGCTCATACGTTCCAACAGCATTATCATACCCGGCAAACTCAGAGACAAAATGAAGATTACCGATTGTCTCAATGGTTGGACTATCGTCTTCAATTGTCACGGAGAGTGTGCCGGTTGAAGTTGTTGTTCCATCATTTACATTTATTGGGATGTCAAAAGAAAGATCATCTTCTACATTTGCTGTAAGATGATCGATAGATCCGGTCTGGGTAACAGTATAATTACCCTGGGTGTCAATTGTAATGGTTATGATTTTGGTTGTACCAACAGATCCGACCAGGGTGTAGGAAGAACCATCAACTGGCCCATTACCACCCCAGGAAAGAGGTTGTCCTCCTGATGTCAGTTGGTTGGTTGGGTCGCCGAGACTGATAGTTAAAGTATCGTTATCCGCATCGTTGATGGTAATAGTGCCAGTTTTTGTTGTAGCATTGGTAGTATCATCGCTACCGTAAGCATCAGGATTGGCGTCAGGCAATCCTTCTTCGGATAGTCTAACAGTGTCCGATCCAACCTCCGGCGGAATATTATCAATGATAGTAGTTGTAAAGGAACCCTCGGTAGGATGTGGGACAATTGATTCAAAGTTGCCACCTGTTACATCCGTTATGGTAATTTTGATAGACTCAGGTCCTTCATCAAGGAAGTCGTCAATGGTGTCGATGGTAAAGGTTTTGCTGAATGTTCCTTGCGGAATAATAACACTTCCAACACCTGTGTAGTCACTGCCGTCAGTAGCCGATCCTGTATAAGAGAATTTGACTGTGACATCATTTTCCGGCATTGCATTATACGCATTTGTAAGAGTGACTGTGTACATTCCTGTCGTGTCTCCTTCAACAACAGAAGGAGGACCTGTTATACTGGCATAAGTAATGTCAAGAGTATCGTCAATAGTGATCCTGGCGGTGTCCGAGGTGTCAAGATCCTCGAAGTTGCCGCCTGTGGTGAGGCTGC
>JACNJZ010000129.1 GCA_014382295.1 Candidatus Desulfobia pelagia
GTGGTAAAATTTTTCGTACGCCTTGATCTTGAACGAAAATCCTAATTTTTCAAAGTACCCCTTAGTTAGATCGAACTCTTAAGATGTTTTTTCACCACAGAGCACACAGAGATCACAGAGGGAACTGTTTTAAAAAACAATTATTTCTCTGTGATCTCTGTGTGCTTTGTGGTTAATCTATTCCTTCCATTTCTGCCGTTCAGAGGCGGCCTTCAGTGTGCGGAAGATTTCCCTGCTGTGGGTTATCTTTCGTGTTTTGGCAAAACTGATTGCGGATCTTCGCAGATCGTTTTCATCCAGGCCTGCGAGGCTTTCAAGGGCATCATCAATGGCACCCGATGGGTAGTGGGGGTCAACGGGGCTTCCGTCATGTTTTGCGTCGCGATCAGCTGCCAGGGCCTCATCTATTATGGCATCTCGCAGTCGTTCCAGTTCCTGAAATTCTTTTTTGTCTTTCAGGCGTGATCCTTTCTGTGCAGCCATGAAGTCAAAGAGCGGGTCTGTGTCGATGGAGCGCAGGTTTTTTGTGATGTATTTCACCTGTCTTTTTCGTGCTCCGGCCTTCATGTTGGCTGCATCGAGAATTTCTGTCTGCATCCAGCTGTCACATGGCAGTTTTTTGATGATCACCGGAGAAAGAGAAACCAGCTCCTGGGCTAGTTTTTCAATGTTTTTGGCACGCCTTTTTTTTTCTGATCTGGAAACTAAGTGGTCCATGATATTAATATACGATTTTAGGTAACTATTCAGGAGCACCCCATCTTGTTCCATTTGGGCCTTCTTGAATACCCATAAGTATGCTTCGAAGTAATAACTGAACCAATATGGAGCACTTCTGAATAGTTACGGATTGGTGGTTATGCCAAATTGGGCGGCCCCACCTGAACAGTTACGATTTTAGTTGCCTTGTGGCTTGTCACTGCGTTAGTATTATTTCTTATTTTACCCAGAGGATACAGAGTAAATTCAATATATTGAAGGAAAAAGATGATTTCGACACAAAAATTTACAGTTACCCAGCCAACACAGATCCATTTCGGTGTCGGGGCTATTGATGATTTGGCCCAAAAAGTACGTGATTTCGGTGGTTCAAAAGTATTCCTGGTCGCAGATCCCAACCTGGAAAAAGTCGGTTTGCTGAAGAAAATAACGACACCGCTCGTAACAGCAGGTATTCCTTTTGAGATTTTTGATCATGTTGACCCTGAACCCGGTCTTCGCCTTGCAGATGAAGGAACAGCAAAGGCCATGGAGTCCGGATGTGACTGTGTGGTCGGTGCCGGCGGCGGTTCTGCCATGGATGTGGCGAAAGCCGTCAGTATTTTAATGACAAACGGTGGAAAAGCTGAAGATTATCTCGGGCTTGGCAAGATAAAGAAGGCCGGGGTGCCCAAGATTATGGTTCCGACAACTGCCGGAACCGGGGCGGAAGTCACTTTTACCGCCGTTTTTATCAACGAAAAAACACAGAGCAAGGGTGGAATGAACGGCGACCCGCTCTATCCCGATGCTGCTATTCTTGACCCTGCACTGACTGTTACGGTTCCTCCCCATGTTACAGCCGCACCCGGGATAGATGCACTGACCCATGCCCTTGAGGCATATGTGTCAACCCAGTCGCACGCTATTTCAGATATGTACGCCCTGGAAGCAATTGAGCTTATCAGTCAGAATCTGGGGGTTGCCTATGCAAATGGGAATAATATCGAAGCACGATCCGCTATGCTTCTTGGCAGCATGCTGGCAGGAAAAGCCCTGGCGACAGCTGGCGTTGGGCTGGTTCATGCCATGGCCTATCCTTTAGGCGGCATGTTCAATATCCCCCATGGCCTGGCAAATGCGGTTCTCCTTCCCTATGTGGTTGATTACAATATCATCGGCAATCCGGAAAAGTTTGCCCGTATAGCCTATGTCATGGGATATGATATCGATGAACTTTCTCTTCGTGAAGCATCCCGGACGGCAGTTGAGGCCGTCTTTGAACTCAATCAGGATGTTGGTATTCCGACCTGTCTTGCTGATCTCGATATTCCTGCTGAAAAAATTCCTGAAATGGCTGAGATTGCCCTGACTGTCACACGGCCCGTTGAAAATAATCCCCGTAAGCCGAGTCTGGAAGATGTGATTCTGATCTACGAGGCGGCCCATAAAGGGTGGTGATTTATTATAGTTTCAAGTTGCAAGTTGCAAGATGTACGTGTCTGCTTGGTATGCTGCAAATTTTATGGAACTTGAACGTGAAACTGAGAACTTGAAACATGAAACTGGTTTTTTAAAATAACAGGAGATGGGTTATGCCCGGCTTTGAAGTATTTGGTGAAGAAGAGAAGAAGGAGATCATGGATGTTCTTGAGACTGGTGTCCTTTTTCGTTACGAGTTTGGTGAACAGCGAAAAGGCATTTTCAAGGTGCGATCCTTTGAGGAGAAATTTGCTTCATACTGTGGAACAAACCATGGCCAGGCTGTTACGTCCGGAACAGCAGCACTGAAAGTTGCCCTTGCTGTTATGGGTGTCGGCCCTGGAGATGAAGTGATCACCCAGGGCTTTACCTTTGTCGCCACCTGGGAAGCTATTTTTGACGTTGGAGCTGTTCCTGTTTTCACTGAAATAGATGAAACACTGAATATGGATCCGGCAGATCTGGAAAAGAAGATTACCGCTAAAACCAGGGCCATTATTCCTGTTCACATGCTCGGCGCTCCTGCCCGCATAAAAGAGATCAAGGTAATAGCCGATAAACACGGCATTCCTGTCCTTGAAGATACCGCCCAGGCTGCCGGCGGCACAATAGACGGCAAGCGTCTGGGTTCATTTGGTCTGTGCGGGACATTTTCCTTTGATGCAGTCAAGACAATGACCACAGGCGAAGGCGGGATGATTGTCACCGATGATGAGAATTTATGGCGGCAGATGTCTGAATACCACGATCATGGTCACGACCATGCAGTCAACCCTGGCGGTCGCGGCGGAGAGGGGCGCAGTTTCATAGGTTTTAATTACAGGATGATGGAGCTTCAGGGCGCCATGGGGCTTGCTCAGCTGGCAAAACTCGACGGCATGATCGCCAGCCAGAAGAAAAATAAAGCAGCCTTGAAAGAAGCAGCGGCAAAGATTCCAGGAGTAAGTTTCCGGACAATTCTCGATGAGGAAGGCGACACGGCAACTTTTCTCGGGTTCTTTCTGCCGGATGCAGATACCGCAAAAAAGGTCAATGCCGTCCTTCGTGAAAATGGCGCCGGAGCCATTGCCTTTGGCGAAAACACCTGGCATTTTTACCCCAAATGGGAACACCTCCTGGCAGGGTCCACCCTGGCCAGGTCAGGATGGCCGTTCAACGATGAATATTCAAAAAGACGCGTAGTGTATGATGCTGATGTGCTGCCGGCATCCGCTGCCATCATGAATCGCCTGCTCGTCTACCAGGTTCCGGTTAATCTTTCCGGGGAACAGCTCGCAAAGATGACTGCAGCTCTCGGCAAAGCGGCGGAGGTTTTATAGGCCTGCGGCCTAAGGTTTACGGTGCAGTTACCCTATACCTTATACCTCATTTATACACATCAAATCGGCTGTTTTTGCTTTTGATGACGAATGTTGGTGGGGGGCCGTCGATGTCCGGTGCTCCTTTGGGGCGTTTGACGACAACACGTTCTTTCTGCTGAGAAAGAGCCCATTCCAGGAGGGACGGGGCGTCAGTATCGTCGCCGACAACAGCTCTCAGCAGGCGCATTTCTTTTTTTACCAGGGCGCTCTTGGTCCGGTGCGGATACATGGGATCGAGATAAATGACATCAGGTTGCTGGGGGAGAGGGGGCAGCATGATGCTGTTTTCTGCGACAAGGGTCATTCTCCCTGTAATGGTATTGATTGCAGGGTTCTGTTTAGCTCTGTCCAGGCCGTCCTGAAGAAGAGCCGCAATGATTTTTGACCGTTCAATCATCTGAACAGTGCAGCCAAGTGCTGCCAGGATGAAACTGTCCCTGCCAAGTCCGGCTGTAGCATCCAGTATAGTCGGACACAGGTTGTGTTTGAGGCCGATGGCCTTTGCCAGCGGTTGTTTTCTGCCGCCCCCATACAGCCGGCGGAAACGCAGGAGTCCTGAAGCAAAATCAACAGCTATTCCGCCGGGAGCACCGGGGCCGCTTTGCCGCAGTTCCAGCCTCTCCGGTGTAAGGACCAGGAGCATAGCATAGCCCCCGGCTGTTACGGTGAAGGGAAGACCAAGAGAGAGTGCCAGTTCGGCAGCTTCCGATTGACGCTGCTCTGCCTCGCAGAAAACAGCTATGTCGGGCTTGTAATAGTCCATCTGTGTACTCTGTGGTTGATGCGTAGTTTTCATGACGACCTTAAACTTAAAACTTAAAACTTAAAACTTAAAACTTAAAACTTTCAAAATGGATTTAGAACATAAACTGGAACCCAAGGTCGTAGCAATTATTCCTTCCCGCTACCATTCAAACCGCTTTGAGGGGAAGCCTCTTGCTCTTATCAAGGGGAAACCCATGATTCAGCATGTCTATGAAAGAGCGAAGCAATCCCGTCTTCTTTCCAGGGTCGCTGTTGCCACAGATGATGAACGTATTGCTGATGCAGTCCGGGCTTTTGGCGGCGAAGTGGTCATGACCAGGGCACAGCATGTATCAGGGACGGATCGTCTTGCTGAAGCCGCGACCCTCATGAATATATCGGAGCAGGATGTCGTGGTGAACATCCAGGGTGATCAGCCTCTTTTTGCCATGGAGGTGGTTGACCAGGTGGCCAGGCCTCTTCTTGAAAATCCCGCACTGCCAATGGCAACACTGATTTATAAAATTATCAGGAAAGAGGAAATTGACGATCCGAATCATGTGAAAACGGTGTTCGACCGCCACGGCAAGGCCCTGTATTTTTCAAGGGCACCTATCCCGTTTCAGAGGGATCCCCAGAATCCACCGGCTCCGACATATTATAAACATCTGGGATTTTACGCCTACAGGAAGGGGTTTCTGCTCACTTTTGTCAGTCTGCCGGAAGGAGAATGGGAACGGTTTGAAAAGCTTGAACAATTACGAGCCCTTGAATACGGCTATGATATAAAAGTAGTATTGACAGAGCATGATTCTGTAGAGGTGGATACCCCGGAAGATCTCAAACGAGTTGAAGCGTTGATGGATCAGGAGTGAATAAGAGGCTTCTTAACGCAACGACGCTAAGCCACAAAGAAAAGAAAAATTTTTCTTTAAAGAATATGTTCCCTTTGCGCCTTAGCGTCGTTGCCTTAAATTTTTAAGCTTTTAACGACACCAGTAACTTTAATCTTTAAACTTCTAATGAAAGAGGTGAAACATGCGGAATAAAATTACAATCATTGGAGCGGGAAATGTTGGAGCCACAGCAGCGCACTGGGCTGCAAGCAGGAGACTGGGAGATGTGCTTCTTCTTGATGTTGTCGAGGGAGTACCCCAGGGTAAGGCCCTTGATCTTCTCCAGTCCGGGCCGGTAGACGGCTTCTCCGGCCGGGTGTCAGGATCAAATGATTTTGCCGACTCAGCCAATTCCGATGTGATCATCATAACAGCTGGTCTTGCCCGTAAACCAGGGATGTCGCGGGACGATCTCATGGCTAAGAATGTTGCCATTGTCAAATCATGCACAGAGCAGGCTGCAAAGCATTCTCCTGATGCGGTTCTGATTGTCGTGACCAATCCAATTGATGCCATGGTCTATACTGCATACAAGGTTTCCGGTTTCCCAAAGAACAGGGTTGTCGGAATGGCCGGAGTCCTGGATTCTGCCCGCTACCGTACATTCCTGGCAGACGCCCTTGGCGTGGCTCCCAGGGATGTCAACGCCATGGTGATGGGTATCCACGGCGACAATATGATGCCATTGGTGAGGCTGGCCAATGTCTCCGGTATTCCTGTGACTGATCTGCTTTCTGAAGAGCAGCTGAAGGCAATCGTTCACCGGACACAGCACGGTGGCGGAGAAATTGTTGCCCATCTTAAAACCGGTTCCGCTTTCTATACTCCAGGCCTGGCTGCCGTTGAGATGGCAGAGGCAATCCTGACTGACAGCAAGCGGGTTCTTCCCTGTGCTGCTTATGTGGATGGTGAATTCGGTTTTTCAGGCTGTTTCCTCGGCGTCCCTGTTATACTGGGAAGCGGCGGTATTGAACGAATTATTGAGTTTGAACTCACTGCAGAGGAGCTGACGGCTTTGAAGGAGTCTGAGACTGCAGTCCATAAGCAGATGGAGGAAACGGGTCTTTAAAAAGTATGCAAGGTGATCCGGTTGCGTCATGCCTGAAACAATTGGCGCTTACAAAAATAGAGCCTTTTGATCTCATCCCCAGAAGGGATCTGGTTGAAAAACTCATAGAACTGGTGCTGATGGGCCCTCCGGAGGGCCCTGCCCATATCACAGTTGCGCTTGAAGAACTGGCTTCGACCATCTGCGGGTCAGACACTTCCGGTGTGAAGGTAGTTGTCTTTGGCGGCGGCAGTGGTCTTTCCAATGTTATTGGCGGCGACAGCCGTAACCCGGGATGGTCTTCTGATCCTTTTCAGGGGTTGAAGGAGGTTTTTCCTCAGATAACCTCCATTGTCTGTGTCACTGATGATGGAGGCTCCACCGGCGAACTGATCAAGGATTTGCCGCTTATTGCCCTGGGAGATCTGCGCCACGTTCTTCTTTCTTCTCTCCAGAAAAGACAGCTCAAGAAAAGCTATGGCCTTGACAGTGAAGGATGCCGGCGAACCGCAAAGATTCTTCATTCCCTTTTTAATTATCGATTTGAATACAAGCCGGCATCTCAGGCTGCGCTGCTTGACAAGGCAAATGTCACCCTGACTGATCTGCCTGTTAAAATGGCGGAAGGGCTGCAGGAGCTGATATCCTCGCTGTTTTCCGAAAAGCGTCTTCTTCCCCTGCTTGAAAGGCCCCATTGCCTCGGTAATCTCCTGCTGGTGGCGGCCATTTACCGGCAGGCTCAGGAGGGCAGTGAGCCTTCTTCCGAAGATATTATCAAGGGATTGACCTGGCTGACGACCCTTATTTCCGCCCGTTCCGGTTCTGTTCTTCCCTGTACGACAACCCCGGCCCACCTCAAGATGCTGTATAGTAACGGGGTGGTGGTGAGCGGCGAAAGCAAAAGCGGCAAGTCCCATCGCCGCTGTCCCGTTGATCGTGTTGTTGTCGAGTTTGTTGAAGAGCCCCATGTTCCAGACGGGGTGCTCCAGGCTGTTGAAGAGGCGGATATTATTGTTTTTGCCCCGGGGAGTCTTTACACGAGCATTATTCCAATCTTGCAGGTCCCTGGGATTGCAGCGAAAATAAGAGCCAATGCCGGGGCGTTAAAGATTCTGGTGGCAAATCTCTGGGCCCAGCAGGGTGAAACCGATATATCCAGGGAGGATCCGGGCCGGAGGTTTTATGTCTCGGAATTAATTTCAGCATACCATCGTAATATTCCCGGCGGTGTTCAGGGCCTTTTTGAGCAGGTGCTTCTCCTTGGCCTCCAGGATATCCCCGGCAGTATCCTCCAGAGTTATGCGGTGGAGGACAAGGTTCCGATCTACCTTGATCGCGGCAATGTCTGGAGGGAGGGATTCGCCCCCATCGAGGCCAGGATATTTTCGGATACGGCCCTGAAAGACAGGAAGGTGCAGCATGATCCGGCATCGCTGGCCGGGGCTGTGAAGACGATCTGGGCTGTACGGAATCATATTCCCCGTGAAGTGAAGTCTTCTCTCGCACCTGCCCGCCACACCATCCATGCAATACGGGAGAGTCACCACACGCCTCACCAGCGCCGGCAGATTCTTGCCGAGGAACTGGGAAGAATGAATCTCGATACTGATCTGCACAGCAGGATTCTTGAAGTCTGCTGGAATCATTGGGATATCCAGTATGAGCATTTTCGTTTTGCAAAGGGGATTGAGATAATACAGAGAGACGCATGGAAGCGGAGCCGTGAATGGGATAATGTCTTTTCCTATTACGACCCTTCTGACTGCCTGATTAAAATCCGTGAGGATATTGTTTTAGATCAGAAGAAATTCGAATTATCTTTTCTTGTCGGGCTTGGCCAGTCGTTGCTTGGCAACTACGCCGTTAAAAAAGAAATGCTTCCGGTCATGCGGGACAGTATACAGCTCGGCAGGATTTTTCAGATTACCCTTGAACCGGAATCATCACGGACCTGTTTCTTCAGTTCCTCGGAGCTTGAGGAGTTCATGGGTTTTGTCCGCATGAATAAGGACCCTGAAAACCAATGTGTCTATACACGGCTGATCAGTGGCAAGGACGGGTTTACTCCTCCGGGAATGATGATGGGGCTGGTGTATGCCTGGTATCTTGACAGTCGTTTCAGCTCCCATGTTGAATATAAGATGGCTATTTCCCAGGTGCCTGTATCAGATCTGGTGATGGAGCAGTCTAAAATTCTCCATCGCCGTAATGATACCGTACGATTTTTCCGGGAAGTGGTGTTTGGCCACACGTATTAAGCTGGTGGGAAAACACTTGTGAATGGTGAATAGGGACTGAAAGAATGGACATCTCTGAATGGAACGGGGTCAGCGGCCAGGGCCGATTACATGTCCAGATTCAGGTCGCGGGCACTGCTTCGGCGGCAGAGTTGCGTTCTGCCATGAGCAATCTGCAGGGAGATGTCCGGTGGGACGGGGATGCCGGTCAGCTTCATATTGTTGCGGATCCTCTCCAGCAGGATGATTTTTTTCTGCGGGAGCTTGATGGTCTGATCGAATCATTCAACAGCTGCCGGGAAGAATCGGAGCAGGCTGAAATTCTGGAAACCCGTCTTGTGCAGCCGTTTTCTCCTGTCGAATCAACACCTCTTTTTCCCAGCAGATTCCAGATACAATCACAGGCTGGTCCAGGTGAAAGCGATAATGCCATAGTGCTTGACGCTGACCGCAGCTTCGGAAGCGGAACCCATCCCAGTACCCGTCTTGTTTTGCATCTCCTCGAAAATTTTATAGGGACGCCATTTCCTGAGAGAGTGCTTGATGTGGGTTGTGGCTCGGGTATCCTCTCTCTTGTCAGCGCCAGACTCGGCGCCCGGGACATTGTCGGGATGGATGTCTGCCCCCACGCAGTTGAGGTTGCGAGCCGCAACGTAAAGATAAATCAGCTGGAAGGTCAGGTGACGATCACAGATGCCGGCCTTGGTGAGATCAAAGGAATATTTGACCTGATTCTCGCTAACCTGACACCCTCTGTTCTGTATCGCTTGAGTGGGGATATCAGGTACCTCAGCGCCGCAGGGAAGACAACACTCATTGTGTCAGGGCTGCAGGGTCGCCAGGTAGATGAAATAGCAGCATTTCTGAGTCCCCAGGGGTGGAATGAGGAGCAAAGACTGTCT
Organism: Candidatus Desulfobia pelagia; assembly: GCA_014382295.1. GTDB lineage: Bacteria > Desulfobacterota > Desulfobulbia > Desulfobulbales > SURF-16 > Desulfobia > Desulfobia pelagia. The sequence continues at coordinate 9,370 of JACNJZ010000129.1, forward strand.
GCTGGTAAATGGCAGGCTCTGCTGTTTACTCTTTAAAGTGCCATCAAAAGAATGCAGATAATCAAATAAAATAATCCGACAACACTCCACCTCCCAAGAACTTTTTCGGCCTTTTTCGGAAAGAAATCCATCCAGGGAAAATGACAGGATGGATTCCACTCTTTACATGTCAGTAGTTTTTTCTTCAACCTGTCAAGAAAATCAGGGTAATGCATTGTATTGCAAGGCCGGGCACAGGAAAAACGCTTCAGCAGATTGGAAAAGCGCTTGAATATGTTCCTGAAGTGCTTCCTGTTCCACAGCCATGACAGCAAACATCCCACTGCTACTGGCCACAGTGCATGAAACATGTTGATGCCCGCAAGAGAGTGGAAAGCATGAGTTCTGGAAGTTGGCCAGATCCAGAGTGTTAAGGCCACTGCGGCAAGACTCATTGTCCATGCAGATGGGGAGTTGCCCAAATAGCCCATTTTTCCGTGGGTAGTTTTTCTCACTACCTGGATAAAATGGAGAACAAGCACTGTTGTGGCAATTGCTGAGAGTGGCAGAAACAGCATGCTCAAACTTCCCCATGGTTCTCCAAGAGATGCGGCAAGTTCTTTAAATCCTGTCTTGGCAATGGCACCGCTGGTGAACGGCAGGCCGGCGAGTGCCATGGCTGGAACAAGAAGTCCGACAAGGAGCCAAGGGGATAGTTTGTCACCTTGTGTGACCACAGCTCCGTACCCAAAAAAGAGACTGCTCTTGGCAAGAGAGTGGTGTACGGCATACAGAACAAGACAGGCGGCAGCCTGCCGCCCTGTTTCAGCACCTGTCATTCCCAGGCCGAAAATGACGGTCATCAGCCCCATCTGGCTGATGCTGGAACAGGCAAGAACGCTGCCGGCCCTTTTTTTCCCCAGGCCGATGATGACTCCATAGAAGGTGGCAGCAGCCCCCATAATAATAAAAAACTTTGCTCCTTCAGGGTGGACAGTGTACCCCGGCGGCAGAAACCGAAGCCAGCCGAGAAGACCGGCATTGACCATTGCCCCGGCGAGGGCTGCTGCTGCAGGTATCGGCGCTGCCTGGTAGGCTGGAGCCATCCAGACGTGGAAAGGCAAGGCCCCTACTTTGACGCCAAAGCCTGTGAACAGTAGAAGAAGAGAAGCCGTGTGGACTGAAATGCCGGCAAGGTCTTCCATGGCCAATCCACCTGCGCTGTCGGCAAGAATCAGCAGTGATATGAAGAGGGCTACTTCGCCAATCATGACAAGCACCAGGTATGTCATTCCGGCTTTTTTTGCCTCATCCGTCCTGTTATGAACTATCAACCCGTAGGCCGAAAAACTCATCAGTGCAAAAAAAAGATAAAACCCCAGCATGTCCCGGGCAAGGATAAGGCCAAAGTTCCCAGCCATGGAAGAGAGAAAGAAGCCGTAAAAACGAGCGCGATGGGGATCGGTGCCGAGTTGTTGCCCGGCATTCATGCCTGCAAGAGCCCAGATGAAGGCAGTCACCCAGAGAAAAATCCGGCCTGTTTCGTCAAGTCCCATACGACCGCCCATAAAAAACCAGGGGACTTCCACCACAGTATCAAGGGGGACAGAGAATGTTGTGATCAACGCAGGAAGGATCGTCCATGGCAGTAACCGACCGGCTTTTTTGCCGAAGGACGTTGAGCAGAAACCGGCCAGGAGCAAGGGAACCCCGACCACCATCGAAAGGATCAGAGACTGTGAAATATGTGTCAGATCACTGCCCGTCATAGGCCATATCCCCTGATGATGAAATTAACCCAGGTAAGGGGGCTGAACTGGGCGTTGGCCAGGGTGCCGAGAACAATGACAATGACCGCGGTAATGAGCGGAGGGAGAAGCAGGGAGAGCCGGGTTTCAAACCTTCCAAAGCTGCGCTCTTCGGGCCATGGTGCCGTCTGTGTGCCGAACCATGCCTGGGTGAGTATCGGCAGGAAATAGAAGGCATTCAGCAGGCTGCTCACTGCAAGGACAGCAATAAGCAACCAGTTTCCAGCGGCCAGTCCGCCAAGGCCGAGATACCATTTGCTGACAAATCCAACAGTTGGCGGTATGCCGATCATTCCAAGAGCGCCTATGCTGAAGGCGGCCATGGTGAGGGGCATGCGTCGGGCAACACCTTTCATCTCACTGATACGATGGATCCCGAGGGTTTCTGCCAGGTTGCCTGCACAGAAGAACAGCGTAATTTTCATCAGCCCCTGGTGAACGAGGTGGACAAGGCCGCCGATCACTGCAAAAGGCTGATCAACCAGGCTTATTCCCAGGGCGATATAAGAGACCTGGCTCACTGTGGAAAACGCAAGCCGTCGTTTGAGGTCATCCTGCTGCAGTGCCATGATAGAGCCCCAGAGAACAGTGATGGCCGCTGCGATATTAAGATAGGGCAGGAGACGGAGTCGGGAAAGATTTTCAACGCCGTAGACATCAAGAACAATACGAATGATGCCGAAGGCACCCGCCTTAACAACCGCTACTGCATGGAGTAGTGCACTTACCGGTGCCGGGGCTACCATGGCCTGGGGAAGCCAGCCATGAAATGGAACAATGGCGGCCTTGACGCCAACGCCGGCGATCAGCATCAGGAAGATAGCCGCCAACTGGGTGCGATGACTTTCAAGCAATACAGAGGAAAAGCCGGTTGTGGTGAAAGAGGCCGGCCCTGTTATGGTCTGAAGCCAGACAACGGCAAACAGAAATAAGCCCCCGCCGCAAAAGGTATAAATAAGATAATTTCTCCCTGCGCGCAGGGCCTTTTCTGTGCCGCGATGAATAATAAGAGGGTAGGTGGTGAGTGTCAGCATTTCGTAGAAAAGCAGGAAGGTCACCAGGTTTCCTGCCAGGGCTATCCCAATGGTTACGGTGACACAGAGGCTGAAATAGCCGAAAAAATGGCTTCGGTTGGGGGAATCTTCAAGGTAGCCCACCGCATATATGGTGGTGAGCAGCCACAAAACACTGGAAAGGGTGGAAAACAGGGCGGAGAGTGGATCGGCATTAAGAAGCAGTACCACGCCCGGAATGACAGGCAGGCTGATTTCATAGATCCGGCCGGAAAAAATGCCGATATTCATGACCATGATCAGGACAATTTTCATGACTGAACCGCAGAGGTTGAGAGTCGTGCGCAGACCGGTTTTTTCCTCGGGCAGGGCAAATATAACTATGCCCGGCAGAAAAGAGCTGAGGAGTATGCAGACCAGGAGCCAGCCATGCGCGTTCATAGCGGCAGTCCTTTCGGGGAGACCATTGAAAACAGGGAATTGCCGGTTTCCAGTATATGCAATGGATAGGGGGCAATCAGTCCCAACAGGAGAGCAATCAGGGCAAGAACGAGGGCCGGCCATTCTAAAAGGGGAGAGTGCGGTCGGCGATCAGGAACCTTATAGCCCTCGGGGATGACAAAAAAACGGGAGACGACCCGGAAAATATAGACAGATGCCAGAAGGCTTCCGATCATCACAATAATGCCCCACCACCATTGCGATGAGTTAATAGAGGAAGATATCAGCAGCCACTTGGCAATAAAGCCCCCCGAAGGCGGCAGCCCCATGATATTGACACCGGCAATGGCATAGGCAAAGACAGTAACAGGGATATACGACCTGACTCCGGCCAGATCATTGATCCGGTCATGGCCTGCATGCAGAAAAATGGTTCCTGATGCCATAAACATGGCGGATTTGGCGCAGGCATGGGCCAGCACCATGAATGCCACTGTGCCCCAGTGAGTTCCCATGTCCAGATATGCCAGGGGAAAGGCTATGAACAGATAGCCAAGCTGGGAGACAGTCGAATAGGCAACCAGGAGCTTCAGGCGCTTTTGGCGAATTGCCTGCAATGCCCCCCAGACAATAGCGCCGGCGCCAAGGGTTCCAAGAATGTTCACCATCGGCTCGGTAACAGCTGAAGCGAATACATCGAACCAGAGTCTGAACAGAAGATAAAAGGACCCTTTGACAACCAGGGAGGAAAGTATGGCACTGACAGGTGCCAGCGCATTGGCATGGGCCGGCGGGAGCCAGAAATGCATGGGGAAAAGCGCAGTCTTCAGCAGGAGACCGACACTCATTAATGCCAGAGCGGCCATTCCTGCTCCGGAAGCCGTTTTACCGCTTAAGAGCACCAAATCAAGAACACCGTATGTTTTGTATACGAAAACGACTCCAAGCAGATAGCTTAATGAACCGAGCAGACTGACGAGCAGGTAGCGAAAGGCGGCAATCTGGGAGGCCGGTTTTCCTGACAGGGCAGCCAGGGCCACCGCCGGAATACTGATCAGCTCAAGGGTGACATACATGTTGAAGATATCGGCCGAGAGAAACAGGCCGTTCAGAGAAGCCCAGAGTGTCATCCACAATGGCCAGAAGAAACGTTCCTGCCGTTCATGGCGGCCTATTCTCTTGGGAACAGCAATTCTGAATGCAAAATATCCTCGTGCATACAGCGTAATTCCAAGGCCGGTTACTGCCGTCATGAGAAGCATCAGGATGGACGGACCGTCAATGCGCAATGCAATCCCCAGAGGCGTCTTCCAGTTGCCGACATTATAGGTGAGAGGGCCTGTATCGAGAAATTGATTGAGAAGAACGCCGATGCTGAGAAGATTCCCCAGCGCCGCAGTCAGAGAGAGTGCAAAGGCCCAGCGCCGGCTGAGGAAACAGAAAAGTCCGGCGGCCAACGGCAGGATCAGTGGCAGAATTATCCAGGACTGCCCCTCAAAAGAGATCACGTACCCGTCCTCGTGAAGTCATCTTTTTTCCGCTGAATAAGAGAGTGATTGGATGTCTCCTGCACCCTGCAGGCAAGGATCAGGGCCAGTGCAGTCACACTTACCGAAACGACTATTCCTGTCAGGACCATGGCCTGGGGCACAGGGTCAATCTCTCCGGTGCCGATCTGTCTGTAGGCTGTGGCAATAAGGATAAGAAAGACTCCAGTTGCCATGACATTTATCGCCAGGATTTTCCGTAATGGATGTGAGCAGGCTATCAGGGCAAAAAGGCCCATACTAAAAAGCATAAGCCCGCCAAAACTGTATAGCAAATTGGTAATCATCGTTTTCGTCCTCTGGACAGATCGTCTTTTGGTCTTCCACCAGCAAAAAGGCAGGCAAGGGTGAGGCCGATGGATACGGCACAGGCTGTTTCAATCAGCAAAAGAAGAGAACCGGCCCATCCCTGGGGGTAGGCCAGAAATGTCCCTTCCAGAATAAGACACAGGATGGCCGTACCAAGAAAAACAAAAGGGCCGGCAAGCAAGCCGATTCGCAGGTGGCGTGAAGGGATATTTTTTATCCATGGGAGTTCTGATACCAGCATCAACACACAGGCTCCGCCAAGAACCGCTCCCCCCTGAAAAGCCCCGCCGGCAAGAGAGCTTCCCTTCCAGACCAGGTAGAAGGCAAACAGCACCATGAGCGGTGTGAGAAGACGGACCACGGCAAGCTGCACAGGGCCCGGCTCAATAGGTTTTCCTGGAAAGGGTGCCTGTGTCAGGGACCAGACGCCGACAACGGCCATCAAAAGAACCATGACTTCCAGCAAGGTGTCATACCCACGGAAATTGAGGAGGACGGCGGTCACCGGGCTTTCCACACCGCTGAGCTTCTGGAATTGGGCCACATCGTCACCCAGCCTTTCTGTCTGGTAATCTGTGGTCAGAATCGCCCGACCAAGCAGGATGGTAAGAGAGGCGGTTAACAGCAGAACCAGCAGCAGAACAGGGTTAAGGCGTTTCCTTTTGTTGTGTGTGGAATATCGTCTCACTTTTTCGCTCCTCGTCAATATTCACTCGGCGTTCATCCTTGTGTAGGCGTTCCATGCGGCGTAATGCCGAAAGAAACAGTGGCCCGGTTAAGCCTGCACCGATGGCGGCTTCAGCCAGAGCCACGTCCGGAGCCCGCATCCTGACCCAGGCTAGGGCCATCAGTAGTCCAAATGAAATAAACAGGACAACGGCTTTGAAAAGGTCTTCTGAACGGAGCATCTTCCAGGCAAGCCACAGCAGGGTGGATATCAGGACAATATCAAAGGCGGTAAGAATAGAATAAGGCATCATTTTACCCATGGATGTATGTTTTTCTGAATGGCACTGCGCGCCACCAGATGACAGGATGCAGAACTTGCGATCAGCACCAGAATCCAGATGAGAATGAGTTTTGCAACGATGAACAGGTTGTCGGCCTGGAGAGAAAGGCCGAGTGTGATAAGTCCCAGGCCGACATTATCAGCCTTGGTAAGGGCATGCAGACGGGTGTATATATCCGGAAACCGGAGGAGCCCCACTGTGCCGGTCAGGAAGAAGGGCAGGCCCATGAAGATACAGAGCATACCAACGTTGTCCAGTAAGGTCATCATCTTGAGGCTCCTGTCTGTTCATGCCAGGCACGGCGAACAAAGGTTATTGAGGCAAGAGCGGCAAACAGAGCGAACACCATGGCAATGTCCAGAAGAACGATTGTATCCAGTCCCTTTGCCAGCAGAAGGAGAATAGCCACCCCGCAGGTGCCGAACAGCTGTGCAGCCATCATGCGGTCGGCGGCGGTGGGCCCTTGGAGAATACGGATCATTCCTGCTGCTATTGCGCAGAGGATGATAAAAGCACATGAAGTGTGAAGGTAGCTCATAATGCCTCCCTTTTATGCAGTTTTACCCGCCACAGAATGGCGATGCGAAGCTCGAGATTCTGCATATTGGCCCATATGGCCAGGTTTTTGTCGATGGTATGTACGGTGACTCTGTCTTCTTGGAGATCGGCGCTCAAGGTGCCGGGAAGCAGGCTGATTGTGTTTACAAAGAAAATACGGGCAGATCCTTCAGGAAGAAAAGTCGTGTAGGAAACCAGACCGGGATTGACCGCCAATTGACGGCAAAGTGCTCGCCGCATGACGTCGATACCGCTTAAAGCGGACTGGCGGATGAAAAAGGGTAAGAAGCTGCAGACTCCGATGAAACTCAGGGGGGCAGATGGGTAAGGGGAGATAACATGGCTGATTCCAATGGCAAGAAATACTGCCGGCAGACCAATAATCCAGCTTGCGGTGTCAGAACCGGTAAGGACGAACCAGACGGCGGAGAAAAGAAGAAAGCGCAGAAGAACAGATCGGCCAAGGTATGCATGACCATGAATGGAAAGATGGATGTTTTTCTGCACGATAAAACTCCTCAAGCCATTGAGCAGCTGCTCCATTACATTCTCTTCAGATTCAAACCTCTAACAGCTAACAGCTTCTGTTTATGAAGAAACCTCAACAGCCCCGGTCTTTATCAGGCCAGAGAATCCGGTGGAGCTGGAGCTGCAGGCGGACCTGGAGGCCATCAGTCAGGATCCATTCAGCCAGGGTGGATGCCTTAAGGTTTCCTGTTTCCGGTGAAAACAGTATTTTTATTCTTTTCCGTAGATTGGCCGGGTCGTTATAATAATGGATATGGGTTTCTATAACATTAAGCGCCCAGTCATAATCAGCTCTGGAGCTGATTACAAATTTCAATTCATCGGCTGAAGTCAGAATCCCCAGGTTGGCAAGATCCATTTTCTCTGACATGCCGCTGACCGGACACTTCATGTCCATAATTTTGATGACACCCACCGGAACATTCCTGAGGCTCACAGAGCCGTTTGTTTCAAGCATGACAATTCTGTTTGCCTGAAGAAGCTGTTCCATCAGCGGGTAGACTCCTTCCTGGAGCAGGGGCTCCCCGCCGGTTATCTGCACGAGAGCTGACGGATATCGACGGGTATATTCGAGAAGATCGGTAATGGAGGTGGGGGTGCCCTCTTCTTCATAAGCGTAGGTTGTGTCACAAAACGAGCAGCGGAGGTTGCACCCTGCAAGGCGAATAAAAACACACGGGTAGCCGGCAAAGGTTGATTCACCCTGTATGGAATAAAAAACTTCGGTAATGTTCAGCAGGGGATGCCCGGCCAGGGACGGATCACTGCTTGCCATAATAAATCACGCTTGTATTTTGTGTTTCGCCAACCTGCACGGAGAAGAGGCTGTACCTGTCAGAATGGAGAACGTTCTGGAGGGAATCAAAAATGTGTACGGCAATATTTTCGGATGACGGATTTCTGTCCAGGAAGGAAGGGTGGCTGTTCAGGTCGCAGTGATCCAGATCATCCATTATTATATTAACAGCTTCTTTTATGGTCCTGAAGTCGATTCCCATTCCGAGAGAATCTAGCTCTGTAGCCCGAACGGTTACCTTGATATGCCAGTTGTGGCCGTGGGGTTTTTCACAATTTCCAGGGTAGTCCCGCAGGTGGTGTCCGGCTGAGAAATGGCTTTCTATAAAAATGTCGAACATTCTGTTTCTCCTTGATGTTTTTTATGTGTATATGCAGTAATATGTTTGGCTGTTTATGTGAATGGATGTCACTGATTATAACAGGTATCCATCCAGAATAAGAAAAAAAAATACGATTTCTTTAACTATGCAGCCAAAAAGCTTATAGTTTCGAAAATCACAGAACTGTTAATCTGAAGGAGAATATAATGGCAAAGGTTGTGCCGTTTTGCGGTCTGCGCTTTAACGCTGAAAAGATTGATCGTATGGAAGATGTTGTCACGCCTCCTTATGATGTGGTTGACGCCAAAGCGCAAGCCGCTTTGCTGGAAAAAAACCCATATAACATGATCCAGCTCGATCTGACCAAAAATGCCGGTGATAAGGTCGCGGAGGACAGGTATGAAAAGGCCAGAGATCATTTCCGCAGCTGGCAGGATCAGGGGATTCTGGTTCGAGATGAGAAGCCTGCTATTTACCTGTATTGCATTGATTACACTCTTGCCAGCGGCAAAAAGTTCACCCGCAAGGGCCTTGTTGCGCTTGTCGAACTGGCAGAGTTTGAGAAAGGAATAGTCAAGCCCCACGAAAAAACCTTTCGCGGTGTGACAGATGACAGGCTGCGTCTTACCGAAGCCTGTCGGGCGCAATTCAGCCAGGTTTTTTCCCTGTATTCGGATGATCAGGGGAAGATTGTCTCTGCGCTGGAGGAAGCCGTCAGCGGTGATCCTCTCTATGCTGTTGAGGATCAGGACGGATGTCTTCATCGGCTCTGGGCAGTAACCGATGAGAACGTGGTCTCCATGGTTGGCAAGGAGTTTCAAGAAAAATCTCTCTATATTGCCGATGGCCATCACCGGTATACCACGGCCCTGCAGATGCGGGATATCATGGCCAAAAAACATGGAAGTGTTGCTGTAGACAGCCCCTATAATTTCATCATGATGTATCTCTGTCCCATGGAGGACCCGGGTCTTTCAGTATTGCCAACCCACAGGCTGGTTCGCCATCCCGGGCATATAAATGTTGAAGAACTTGTCAACAAGGTAGATGACTCTTTTTATATAAAGGAAGTGGGCCCTGGAACCAGGGAAATGCTTGTCGGTGAAGTGCTGTCTGCCATGGATGATTATGCAGCCCAGGAGACGGTTTTGGGAATGTATGAGCCTGTCTCGGATCGCTGTTTCCTGCTCACCTTGAAAGAAGGAGTCATGGCTGAGGTTGTCGGCCTGAAAGTTCCCCTGTCCCTCCAGGAGCTGGATGTGGTTGTCCTGTCGGATCTTGTAGTAGAGCGGTGTCTTGGTCTCTGTCATGACAAATGCGACAATGAAGCTCTTATTTCCTATTTCAGTGATCCCGACGAAGCGCTTGATGAGGCTGTGAAGCTGGCGAGTACATCGACGGATATGAGTCCCATCCTTTTTCTCATGAATGGAACACCTGTTTCCCAGGTCAAGAAAATAGCCGATGAAAAACTTGTTATGCCCCACAAGTCCACCTATTTTTACCCAAAGGTTCTCACTGGTCTGGTTTTGAATACTCTGGAGAAGGATGAGAGGAGAGGGTAACTGATTTTGGATTTCGGATTGGGGATTTGTGGTTGGAGTTTTATGGAATCGCATTCTGTTGATTTAGAATTGTTTTTTGCCGAAATCCGAAATCCCCAATCCGAAATAATCGATAATCATCTAAAGCCGTGAATCATCCCAGGACAACGAAAGACACCCTCTTTGATGGCGATCTTCATTGCTGTCAGTATGAGAAAGGCTATCGGTTTTCCCTTGATCCGGTTCTGCTCGCCCATTTTGTGCAGCCTCGAGTTGGCCAGCGGTTTCTTGATCTTGGAGCCGGAAGCGGCATTATCTCCCTTATCTTATCTTATCGCTGGCCGTCTATACGTCTTACGGCCCTTGAGCTTCAGCCTCAGCTCTTTTCCCTTATTGAACAGAATGTGCGGCAGAACAGTTTTCAGGAACGTATTGGTCTGATGTGTGGCGACCTGCGCAGGATTGATACTCTGCTTGACCCGGAAAGTTTTGATCAGGTTGTCTGTAATCCGCCATACGGCAGTCCCGGAAGCGGTCGGCTGAACCCCGGCGATGAACAGGCCATTGCCCGCCATGAAATTCAGTGTGAGCTCAGTGATATCGTTCAGGCAATTTCATTTTGTTTGAAGAACAGGGGGAGAGCTTCTCTGGTATACCCCGCCGATAGGGCCGCCGTTCTGATTCAGGCCTTGAAGAACAAAAGACTCGAGCCTAAACGGCTGCAGGTGGTCCATAGTTATCCGGGCAGCAGTGGAAAACTTGTTTTGATCGAGGTCATGAAAAATGGCGGAGAGGAGCTGGAAATCCTGCCGCCCTTTTATGTCTATACAAAGCAGGGCGGGGAATATTCTCCTGAAATGGCACAACTGTATAAGAGAAACAGGTAGAAAATATACGCTCAAGCCTGTTATCAGTCATTTAAAGAAACTTGTAATGGATCAGGCCGTCGATTATTCCTCCGGAATATTTTTTTTCGCTGAAGAAGATACGATTCTGTCCTTTGAGATGCTCAAGCTCTTTGCTGTGGTTGCCGACAACCAGTCCACAGGTCCTGCCCCGCAGCATATCCTCGTCATTTCCTGAATCTCCTGCCACCATAACGTTTTCAGGGGCAATGTCCCATTTGTATTTGAGGTATTTTATGGCTCTTCCCTTGGAAGCGCGATACGGCAGTATGTCGAGAAACTGGCCATGGGAGTATATAACCTGGCAGCGTAGTTTTGCCTCCTGGAGGTGGTAATGGACTGCTGCAAGCTGTTCAGGGTCATCTTCCATGTAGTAGCTTATTTTGTAGCGTCGCTGGCCTTCTGCATCCTGCTGGCTAATAAAATCGAGTTTCCCGAGAACTTCTCTGATTTTCTCCGGTTTCCAGAGATGGCTCAGGTGCTGCTGCCAGCCTTTATCGGTTCTCAGGTCAGGGCCGTAGTATATTTCCGTACCCACTGAGCAAATAAGGATATCCGGAATGGGTATGTTCTGTTCTGTCATAATGTCGAGGGTCATGGCAAGGCTACGTCCGGTAGCAACCCCCCAGCCTATGGCGGAACTGTTTTTTTCGAGAAGTTCCAGAAGATCAGCAAGCCGTTTTTTATTGCCGACCAGAGTGTTGTCTATATCGGTGATGAGTAGCTTTGAAAGGTTGGTTAAACGTACACCGAAAGATGTTTGCATTGGCAGTTTTCCGTTGGGTTTTTTCCCTTTCTTAGAGGAGCCGGGGAGTAATTTTTTGTAGCGGTCAACAGTTTTTTCGCAATGGGACTCCCATGAGTAGTGTTCCCGGACGCCGTTGATGCCGTTTCTTGAGCAGGCATCCCATTTGTTCTTGTCTGCCAGAAGTTCTTTGATAGCATCGGCTACTTCGTCGGGGTTGCCGACATTCACCAGGGCGCCGTTCTGGCAGTTGGCAACAATGTCCACCGGGCCCCCGTCATTGGTGGCAATAATCGGTAATCCGCAGGCCGAAGCCTCGATCAGGGTCAGTCCAAAGGGTTCCACCAGGGCCGGATTGACAAAAACGCCGCCACTGTCTGCACAGAGACGGTACAGTTCAGGAACCTCTGTGGCAAAATCATGTTTTTTGGGGATTGCCAGTTTACCGTAAAGATCATGGAAATCCATTTTGAGAAGCATGTCCGTCAATACTGCCCGTTCATTGCTTTCCATTTCCATGATGTTTTTGCGGAGTCCTGCAAAAACTGCAAGATTTGCCATGGCCCGCAGGTCCTGATTTTCACCATAGGCCTTCAGAAGTCCGGAAATATTTTTGCGTTGATCAGGACGACAGAGAACGAGGATGAACGGTTTGTCGGGGTCGCGCCAGAAGCGGTGCAATTCCTTTAATAAGGTGACACGGGTCTGTTTGGTAACTTCGTCATGGCCTTCCGGGTCAAGATGGCTGTGGTAATAGGGATGGAATATGTCCAGATCTATTCCGGGGGGGATAACCTTATAACGGCCATCTTTAAAATTATCATATAAACCATACTGTTTTTTTATTTCCTGGCTGGTGCTTGTAATGATCTGGTGGGATTTCTTTATGATGTTCTCTTCGGCTTGAACCCGGATATCCATTTTATAGCGTTTGTTGATTTCGGCGAGGTTCAGGCCGCTGCCTTCAAGTTTTTCCTGTTTGTTTCGTCCCAGTGAATGCCCGGTAAAGACAAAGGGAGCATCGAAGGCCGAGGCCAGCTCCATGGCGACGTATCCGCCATCGGCATAATGGCCGTGAAAGATGTCAGGGATTCTTTGTTGTTTTTTAAGAAGCTTCAGGGTCTTGTCTGTAAACTCGGCTAAATGAGGCCATAACAGTTCCTTGCGGATATATTTTCGCCCTCCGCACTGAATGCGAAGAAGCCGGACGTTTTCAGAGAGCTTTTCCTCGGGCTGGGCATAGTCGGACGAGACAGTTTTATCGTCGATAAGGCGGGTGACCAGGTCAACCTGATCGACATCCGGATGTTTGCCAAGAGCTCGTGCCAGTTCAAGAACATATTTAATCTGGCCGCCGGTGTCGGCATCGCGGCCAAGTTCCTGGGACTCACCGCGAATAAGGCCGTGGATGCTGAATAGCTGGATATAGAGACCTTTTGGGTTCATAGTATACTCATAACTGTGGTTTGAAGGACTTCATCGGTGGAGTAGCGCCCTGACAGCCGGCAACATAGGCGCCGCGCTGATTGGCCAGTTCCAGGCAGGTGTGCCAGTTCTTCTTTTTCAGCATGCTGTCAATGAAGGCAGCAAAAAAGGCATCACCGGCGCCGACAGTGTCGATTACTTCAACGGGAAAACCAGGGTGTTCAACAAGACAGTTCCGGGTGACGACAAAAGCTCCGGATTTTCCCATGGTAACAACAAGGGCCAGTAGTTTGTAGTGAGAAAAAAGTGCCTGTGCTCTTTCTTTCAGATCTCCGGAGGAGAGTTGCAGCCAGTCTGTGACCTCGTGTAATTCGTTATCATTTAATTTGACGACATCGGCCGCGATGAGCGAATTGAGAACACGTTCCGGCGGGGTAAAGGGAGGGCGCAGGTTGACGTCGTAAAAGAGAATATCTGCTCCAGGCCATAATGAACGTATTGTTTCTCTTGTCTTTTCCGAACGCTGGGCCAGGGTGCCGAATACCATGTGGTATTTTTGGGCTTCTCTGCCTTCGAAAGTTGATGTCTCAATGGCATCCCAGGCAGCCGGAGCGATGATGTCAAAGGACGGTTCGTTGTTTTCTCCGACCGTCACGACAACCTGGCCGGTGGGGAGTGTGTCATCTTGTTGGATATCTTCTACGGGAAGGCCGAGACTAGAAATCTGGTGGAGAGTGGAAGAGGCGAGGTCATCGGTGCCGATCCTGCTGACCAGTTTTATCTGCCGGTCAAGTTGAGCAAGATGGTAGGCGACATTTAACGGAGCCCCTCCAAGAATCTTTGTGTCGCCAAAAATATCCCAGACAATTTCACCAATGGATATGATCATGAAAATCCTCTCCCCGATACGTGCGTGCAGGTTTTAATGAGCAGAACGTATATTGAAGACTATACCTTCTTGAGAGAGCATGTCAACTTGATCTTGGTAAATGTATGAGCTGCGGTTGCTCTGCAGTCAACAGGAAGTATGGGGAATAAAAACGGAATCTTTACGCAAAAAAAAACAGAACCCCCTTGCCGGGTTCTGGAGGGTTGGCTGCATCGTCTTTGAGGGCAGGCAAGGCACCAACGATTGCAGGGTCTTTACTATATCTCCATTATACTTATAGTGCAAATTGTAGCGGCATGATGAGATTACATGAGAAAATCATGGTTTTTCCTGTGGATTATTTTATCTATAAAGAAAAAGGTCGATAGGGTTATTATGAATTATCTTACTGCAACTATCCAGATAAAGGAGAAGATATGCTGGTCAAGGCATTGATAGAATTTGTGGCTGAAAATAAAGACAAGATGTCCATGTTGCTCGACAGGTATCATGAATGCAACAGGGCTCTTTTTCTCCGTTCCGATTTGTGGGATGAATTCAAGCTGTTCTGTGCCGACATTGCCGCAGAGGAACTGCTTGATTCACCTCTTGCTGAAATCATTACAAAGGCGCAGAACGGTGCCATGGCTCACCCCTTATTCTGTATGGAGGTTCGGACAGGTGTGGCCGAGACTCATTATCTTCGCTTTCATCTTAAAAATGTCACAGTTGAAGAAATATCCACTGCAGAATTTTTGAAGTTCAAGGAAGAACTCGTTGGTTTTTACGATGCCGGTTGGTCCCTTGAGATTGATCTGGGGCCCTTTGAACGTGATTTTCCCAAAATGTCCCAGACCCGTTCCATTGGTCGGGGGGTGGAATTCCTGAACCGCAGACTGAGCGGCCGACTTTCCCATGACCTGGCCAAGGGCGATGAGTTGATTCTTTCTTTTCTCCGGCTCCACAGTTACCAGGGGATTCCCTTTATGCTCAGTAACAGTATTTCCAGCGTGCGGTCTCTGCAGCAGGCCCTCCAGAAGGGCATGGAGCACTTGAGCCGGGTGCCGGGAGATGCGGAGTGGACAGATGTCGCCGGGAAGCTGAAAGATCTTGGTTTTGAGCCCGGTTGGGGAAGAACCGTAAAAAGGATACAGGAGAGTTTCAGCCTGCTGGCGGATATCCTCGAAGCCCCTGACTATCGCGCCCTGGAGAAGTTTTTGAGCCGCATTCCCATGGTGTTTAATATTGTGATCCTTTCCCCACATGGCTATTTTGGCCAGGAGAATGTTCTGGGGCTCCCTGATACAGGCGGCCAGGTCGTCTATATCCTTGATCAGGTTCGAGCCTTGGAAAAAGAGATGCGCAAACGGATTTATGATCAGGGCCTGGAGATAACGCCGCGGATCATTATCGTCACACGTCTTATTCCGGAAGCGGAAGGAACCACCTGCGACCAGAGACTGGAGGCGGTTTATGGTGCCGAGAATGTCCAGATCCTCCGTGTTCCTTTTCGGAATAAAGAAAGAGAGGTTATTCCCCACTGGATTTCCCGCTTCGAAATCTGGCCGTATCTGGAGCAGTTTGCCCGGGACGTGCAGGATGAAATACTTTTGGAGCTCGGCTGTCGACCGGATCTTATCATCGGCAATTACTCTGATGGTAATCTTGTGGCCCATCTTTTGTCACAGAGCCTGGAGGTTACCCAGTGCAACATCGCCCATGCCCTTGAAAAAACAAAATATCTGTATTCGGCGTTGTATTGGCGGGATATGGATCCCAAGTACCATTTCTCCTGTCAGTTCACAGCGGATCTTATTGCCATGAATGCGGCAGATTTTATTGTCACCAGTACATTTCAGGAGATTGCCGGCAGCGAAAACATTGCAGGTCAGTACGAAAGTTATTCATCTTTTTCCATGCCGGGCCTGTACCGCGTTTTAAACGGCATTGATGTGTTTGATCCCAAATTTAATATCGTCTCTCCAGGGGCTGATGATGAAGTCTATTTTGACTATTCATTAAAAGAGAGGAGGTTTGACCATCTCCATGAAGAAATTAATCAGCTTGTCTATGGAGAGGACCCGCGGGGTGATGCCCGGGGCGTGCTGAGAGATCGCGATAAACCAATTCTTTTCACCATGGCCCGACTGGATCATATAAAGAACCTGACCGGGCTGGTGGATTGGTACGGCAGCAGTCCGCGCCTGCGTGAGAAAGTGAATCTGTTTATTATTGGTGGCGCCATAGATCCGGGGCTTTCGGGAGACGTGGAGGAGCAAGAGCAGATTCGTCTCATGCACGAACTCATGGATCGTCATGGTCTGGACGGAGATATGCGCTGGCTGGGTGTGCGTCTGGAAAAGAAACTGACAGGAGAGCTGTATCGTTTTCTAGCAGATCGCAGGGGAGCTTTTGTGCAGCCTGCTTTTTTTGAAGCTTTTGGCTTGACCGTTATAGAGGCCATGGGTTCAGGGCTTCCGACTTTTGCAACTCGATACGGAGGACCGCTGGAAATCATTGAA
>JACNJZ010000033.1 GCA_014382295.1 Candidatus Desulfobia pelagia
TGCCTGCCAAAAAGAAGGTGCATGAGTGGGTGCGCAGCTATAAAGCCCGTGGGATAGTTGTTGAGCAATGCCTCATAGCAGCAGGGCTTCAGCGTATTGCACCGGAGGATTTCATACCGGAAATTGATGTGGTTGAGAATGGCTATATTTCAATGATCGGTTATCAGGCCAAGGGATACTCCCAGGTGCCCATGGATTAGTAGGATTTTGAAAGCAATAAATTTCAAGAGAATTTTCTATCCGGAAAGAACATGAAATCTACCTTTGAAGATGCCCAGAAGCGTCTTACCAATGTCTTTAGATATTTTGAGCTGACAGATGATGTGCGTGAAAAGTTGAAACACCCCAAGCTTTGCCTTTCCGTCAGTATTCCGGTGCGCATGGATGATGGCAGATTAAAGGTGTTCACTGGTTACAGGGTGCAGTTTGATAACACACGGGGGCCGACGAAAGGAGGTATTCGTTATCATCCTGATGTTTCCCTGGATGAAGTCATCTCGCTGAGCTTCTGGATGACAATAAAATGTGCAGTCATGAATCTGCCCTTTGGCGGAGCAAAAGGTGGGATAGTGGTCAATCCAAAGAGTCTGTCCCGCTTGGAGCTGGAACGCCTGTCCAGGAACTATATCAGGGAGATAGCGGATGTCATTGGTCCTAAACGAGATATCCCCGCTCCAGATGTCTACACTAATGCTACTATTATGGGCTGGATGGCAGATGAATATGCCAATATAAAAAGACAACAGTTGCCAGGAGTTATCACTGGAAAACCAGTGCATCTCAATGGTTCTTTAGGGAGGGAATCTGCCACCGGGCGAGGGGCCCTGCATGTCCTGCAGGAATGGGTGAATCGAAAAAAACTGAACCCGCAGCAAAGGACATTGGCAGTGCAGGGATTTGGCAACGCCGGATATCATTTTGCGCGATTAGCCCATGACGAAGGTTTCAAAGTTGTCGCTGTTTCTGACTCAAAGGGCGCTATTTTTTCAGAAGAGGGCCTGGAGCCGGGAAAAGTCATGGACCATAAGCAGGAACACAAGGATCTAAAGAGCATGATGTATTGTGACGGCTCAGTATGTGATCTGCAGCGATATAAGAAAATAAGCAGTGAAGAAATGCTTGAACTCGATGTCGATGTCCTGGTTCTGGCGGCCCTGGAAAACCAGATACACAAGGGAAATGCCGGGCAGGTAAAAGCAAAACTCATTCTTGAGATTGCCAACGGGCCCGTGACTTCAGAAGCGGACGCTATACTTGCCGGGAATGGTGTTTCCGTCCTTCCGGACGTCTTGGTGAACGCCGGAGGCGTGACCGTCAGTTATTTTGAGTGGGTCCAGAACAGGGCGGGACTTTACTGGGAGGAAGAGACAGTCAATGATAGGCTCAGGAAGAAGATGGGCAAAGAGGCGAATACTATTTTTGACTTGGTTGAAGAAAAAAGCATCAGCCTGCGAACGGCGGCATACCTGCAGGGCGTCAAACGCATTGCCGGAGCAATCAGTGAAACGGGCACCCGTGAATATTTTCAGGAGGGATAGGCCGTATCACACGATTTCTTTATGATACGGCTTCTTTTTCTTTAGAGATGCGAGCCACCCCAACTCCGGCTATTCCTCTCTGTTTTTTGTTTTTTCATCATCCAGAATGGTTTTCATGTCCAGCGCTCTGTCGAAATTATTGATCTGTTCCTGGGTGAGGAGTAGATCTTTGAGGCTGAAGACCTGCAGTCGGCATGACTGGGTGAAAAGCCGGTTGACAAGGAGCAGGGAGGATATGTCCATGTCCTGAACTTTTTTATCCGCTGCCGCAGCCATGGTTTCTTTAATGAAACGTTTATCAAGATTATCAACCCGGACAAATGTTTCAAGCAGTCTGGCGTATTGTTCCTCCTGACTCTCCATCTGTTTGATGCGGTCCATTTCATGGTGAAGTTCTACCAGTCTTTTACGAAACAAGGTGTACTGGTTGTTGAGATAAGGGTTTTCAGAGCTGTCAAATTCATCGAGATTCTGCCTGATGCCTTTAATATTCTTGATTGAATTTATTATATTTCTGGAAGCATAGATGACCCGTTCGAGCTCATGGGCCTCTCCTTCTTCTAATTGCTGGGATTGCAATCTGGAATAGAAAGAGAAAATTTCACCATGGAGTATTTTTATATTCTCATACAGGCTTTCAATGGTAAATTTTTTCTTGCGGCCTTTTTCAAAAGGGGTGGGCCCGTCAAAAACGATATTTTCTTCAATTTTTAATGTTCTGATGCCATAAAGCTGACATTCAACAAGGAGGTGAAGAATCTCATTTCTCAGGGCTGCAGTTGCCGCATCAACGACTTCCGTTGGGGTATGGTGAATATAAGCAGCCAGAACGGCCTTCTGGTCAGGATAGATTTTAACCAGAAATCGAGCCAGGAATCCAACGAATGGAAAGATGAGAATGACACCTGCTACGTTGAAGATCGTGTGGAAAAGAGCAAGTCCCATTACGCTGTTGGATTCAATATCAATAAAAAGTTTAATCAAAGCAACAAAGAGTGGAAGGCAGAGAAGGGCTATAATGGCAGTCATGACATTAAAGACCAGGTGGCTCATCCCCACTCTTTTTTTTGCCTGGGTGCCACCAAGGGCGCCGAGCAGGACTGTAATGGTAGTGCCCACATTGGCACCGATAACCATTGCCACTCCGATATGAAAAGTGATGATCTGGCTGTTTAAGGCTGTCAGGACAATGGCGATACTGGCAGAACTAGACTGCATGAGGGCGGTGAGAATCGCCCCCACTAGAACATAAAGCCAGAGACCATAGTTGGGTATGGTGTTCAGATCAAAGCTCTGGGCAACCACCTCAACACTTTCTTTCATGTAGTTCAGGCCTAGAAAGAGAAATCCGAAGCCGATAAGCAGTCTGCTTGAATGGAAAAGTTTCTGGGAGGAGCTGAAGAGAACAAGTCCGATGCCGCCGATGCCGATGAGTGGCAGGGCAAAGCTTTCAATTTTAACTTTAAACCCCAGGGTGGCAACAATCCAGGCCGTGAAGGTTGTGCCGATATTGGAACCTATCATGACGCCGATGGCATTTTCCATGCTCATGATCCCGGCGCCGACAAAGGCGAGGACCATGAGGGAAACAGCGGAGCTGCTCTGCAGGATGGCTGTTACAAGAGAACCGCTGCCGATTGCTTTCAGTCTACCATCGGTATAATTGCGGATCATACGCCTGAAAGCCTTGCCGGAGAGTGCCTTGACCGATTCTTCCAGTAGAATCATGCCGAAAAGAAACACGCCGATTCCGGCCACGAGTTGCCATATATCAAAAGTCTGGTTCATACGAACTATTATACTCTTAAATTTTTGTGACTAAAATGGTTTTTCTTGGTCCCATAAGTCGGGGAGTATTTTCTTCAGAACTCAAAAGATCTTCCATAAAGGTTGAGGTCGGGAAGTGCAGAATTATTTTGAGGTAAGATAGATAAGAAATTCTTTATTGCCTTTGGGCCCTAAAATGGGGGATTCTGTCACCCCTTTTGAAGAAAGGCCAAGGGATTCTGCAAAATTGATGATGTCGGTAATCACTTCTTCATGAAGTGCCGGGTCTTTGACAACACCACCTTTCCCAACCTTTCCTTTTCCAACTTCAAACTGTGGTTTGATCAGAGCCAGAATGGAGACTTTGTCCTTAAAGAGGGAAGGAAGAGGAGGGATGAGTAGTTTCAGCGAGATGAAAGCGGCATCTATGACAGCAAGATCAATCGGGTCCGTGATTAGTTCTCTGCTGAGGTATCGGGCATTTGTCCGTTCAAGAACGATTACCCTGGAATCCTGCCGGAGTTTCCAGTCCAGCTGGCCGTATCCAACATCAACGGCATAGACTTTTGCTGCCTGGTTTTGGAGGAGGCAGTCGGTAAAACCGCCGGTTGAGGCACCAATGTCAGCGCAGGTCATATTCTCCGGGTTGATATCAAAATATTCCAGCCCTTTTTCAAGCTTGAAGCCACCCCGGCTCACATAGGGACATCTGGCCTTGATTTCAACCTGGCATTCCCCACTGACCTGGGTTCCTGCCTTGTCAACCATCTGTCCATCAACCAATATCTCGCCAGCGGCAATAAGAGCCTGGGCTTTTTGCCGGCTGGGAATGAGGTCGCGGAGAAGCAGAAGTTTGTCGAGCCGTATTTTTTTTGTGGGGGATGCTTTTCCCGCCTTCTGACTATTGTCCTCAGGTCTTTTCTCAGCCATCGGCTTTTTCAATCATACGACAGAGCTCATCGGCCATTGTGTCGATAGTGTCGAAATATTTTCCTTCAGCCATAACCCGGATTACGGGTTCCGTGCCGGACAGGCGAACCAGTATACGACCGTCACTGCCGAGTTTTTCTTCCATCATTTTCACTGTTTCATGGAAATTCGGAATAAGATCGAGATCAAGGCGCTTTGACGTCCTGACATTTTTAAGGACCTGCGGGAAGGAATCCATGATGGTGCTCAGTTCCGAGAGCGGTTTTTTTCGTTTGATCATAATGGACAGGAGCTGCAATGCTGCCAAGGTTCCGTCGCCGGTAGTGTTATGGTCAAGAAAAATAAGGTGCCCAGATTGCTCACCACCGAATGAGTATTTGTTTTTGCGCATCTCTTCAACAACGTATCGGTCGCCAACCTGGGTTCTGACAAGTTTCCCTTTCATTTTTTTCATGGCGACTTCAAGGCCCATATTGCTCATGACAGTGGCAACGAGGGTATTTCTTTTCAGCTTTTTCTTGGTCATCAGATCACGGGCACAGATTGCCATGATGTGGTCACCATCAACGATATTGCCTTTTTCATCCGAAACGATGAGGCGGTCACCGTCGCCGTCCAGAGCAATCCCGATTTCGGGACCTGTCTTTTTTACAATCTTGGCCATTCTTT
>JACNJZ010000166.1 GCA_014382295.1 Candidatus Desulfobia pelagia
CAGGTAACAAAAAATTCGACGCAAAACCCTATGACCTGGTAAAGGTTGCCCAAAATGTTGGCAAACCAAACCGCACCAACTGCCTCAGCTGTCACGCAAACGGTGGCGGTGGCAACAACGTCAAGCACGGTGACATAGATCAGTCCCTCATCAATCCGACTTCAGCCATTGATGTCCACATGGGCGTCGACGGCAATGACTTCACCTGTAACGAATGTCATTCCTCTGAAGGACATAAAATTCCAGGCAACTCTCTGATAGTTTCCCCGACAGGTAAATCTGAAGTCACCTGCACAACCTGCCATGACGCTCCTCACTCAGGTGCAAAAATGGGCGGCGTGTTGAACAAACATGCTAAAAAAATTGCCTGCCAGACCTGCCACATTCCGGAATTCGCTAAAAAAGATGCCACCAAGATGAGCTGGGACTGGTCACAAGCTAAAAATCCGAAAGATCTTCCTGAAGACAAACGCGTCATCAAAGAGCACGGTCATGCTGTCTACCTTTTCAATAAAGGCAAATTCACATACGAAGACAATGTTGTACCAACATATGCTTGGTTCAATGGTAAATCAGGCGCCTACCAGCTTGGCCAGAAAATTGATCCAAACACTGTCACAATGCTGAATCATCCCCTTGGCGACAAAGATGACGCCAATGCTAAAATCTACCCATTCAAGGTTCACAAAGCCGTTCAGATTTATGACAATCAGAACAACTATCTGATTACTCCGAAAGTCTGGGGCCCTAAAAATGATCCTGATGCCTTCTGGGTAAATTTTGACTGGAACAAGGCTGCAGCTGCAGGTATGAAAGCCTCAGGGCTTGAGTACAGCGGCAGCTATGATTTCACCAAAACAGATACATACTGGGCTATCAACCATATGGTAAGCCCTGCATCTGAAGCTCTTCAGTGCATTGACTGCCATAGCGACAACAAACGTATGGATTGGAAATCACTAGGCTACACCATGGATCCCATGGCTGCTAAAAAAGCAGAAATCAGAAAAAAAATGTCTCATTAATTACCCCTTATGTCTCACCGAAAAACCGAGGCATAAAAAGTGACCCAAAAACCCGTTCCTGTGATGACAGGGGCGGGTTTTTGTGTTAATGCTTCAAAAATCATGAGAACCCTAATCGCAGCCTTTTCATCTTCCGTTGGAAAGAAATTTCTGATGGCTTTTACGGGCCTATTGCTAAGCCTTTTTCTTATTGCCCATGCCATAGGTAATTCAACCACTTTTCTCGGCCTCGACGTTTTCAATGCATACGCCGAGCATCTTCATTCCCTTGGCTTTTTTATCACTCTTTTTGAAATTGGCCTGCTGCTTATATTCGGGACCCACATCGCTTTTGCAATCATCCTCTATTTCCAGAATCTCTACGCACGAACGACCCGTTATCTGGTCCAGAAAGCGTCAGGAGGCAGAACACCCGGTTCCCGGACCATGCCTTATACCGGACTGATTATTCTTATTTTTATCATTGTCCATTTAGGCGATTTTCATTTTATTGAAAAAACAACCACAATCGGCGACCTTGTCAAACAGACTTTAAACCAGCCTGTTGCAGCCCTCTTTTATATCGTTGCCATGGCAGCAGTTATTCTCCACATCAGCCACGGTTTCTGGAGTCTTTTTCAAACCTTCGGTGTTAATCATCCGAAATATGACTGTACCCTTCGTTCAGGGACTCTTGGACTTACCATCATCCTGGGCACTGTTTTTGTCCTTATTCCCTTACTCGCACTCGTATGGTCTGGTTTTTTGTCCTGACCCATACACACTGAATAAGGCGCTAAAGGTTTCTCTATGACACTGAATGCTTGCATACCAGATGGCCCGTTGGCTGACAAATGGGACAACCATCGATTTTCCACGAAACTTGTCAATCCGGCCAACAAGAGAAAGTATAAAATTATCATAGTCGGTTCCGGCCTTGCCGGTGCATCGGCTGCAGCTACCCTTGGTGAGCTTGGATACAATGTCGATGTGTTTACCATTCATGACAGTCCCCGTAGAGCCCACAGTATCGCCGCCCAGGGCGGCATTAATGCTGCCAAAAATTATCAGAACGACGGTGATTCCATATTCCGTCTTTTCTATGACACCATCAAGGGCGGCGATTTTCGCGCCCGTGAAGCAAACGTGTACCGGCTGGCACAGGTAAGCAACAATATAATAGACCAGTGTGTTGCCCAGGGTATCCCTTTTGCCAGGGAATATGGCGGCACCCTTGCCAACCGTTCTTTTGGCGGCGCCCAGGTTTCAAGAACCTTCTACGCCCGAGGGCAGACCGGCCAGCAGCTCCTGCTTGGCGCCTACAGTGCCCTTATGCGGCAGGTGAGCCTCGGCAAAGTTAAGATCCATTCCCGCCGTGAAATGCTTGATCTTGTCGTTGAAGACGGCAAGGCCAGGGGAATTATTGTCAGGGATATGGTCACCGGCAACATTGAATCCCATGCCGGCCACGCTGTTCTTCTTGCCACAGGCGGCTATGGCAATGCCTACTTCCTGTCGACAAACGCCATGGCTTCTAATGTCACAGCAGCATGGCGCGCCCATAAAAAAGGTGCCTTTTTTGCAAACCCCTGCTTTGTGCAGATTCACCCGACCTGCATACCTGTTCATGGTGATTACCAGTCAAAACTTACCCTGATGAGCGAAAGTCTTCGCAATGACGGTCGTGTCTGGGTTCCCAGAAAAGTCGGGGACAGTCGCCCTCCCCATGAAATTCCGGAAAACGAACGTGATTACTATCTGGAAAACAAATATCCGAGTTTCGGCAACCTCGTCCCAAGAGATGTAGCGTCCCGCAACGCCAAGGAACAATGTGACAACAGCAAAGGCGTCGGAGATACCGGTCTTGCCGTCTATCTTGATTTTGCCGATGCCATCAAACGCGATGGTATTGATACCATCATGAAAAAATACGGTAATCTTTTTCATATGTACGAAAAGATTACCGCACAGAATCCCGTCCAGACACCCATGATGATCTACCCGGCAGTGCACTATACAATGGGTGGCCTCTGGGTGGACTACAACCTGATGAGCACCATCCCCGGCCTCTTTGTTCTTGGCGAGGCAAACTTTTCCGATCACGGCGCAAACCGCCTTGGAGCCAGCGCTCTGATGCAGGGTCTTGCCGACGGCTACTTTGTCATCCCATACACCATTGGCGGCTACCTTGCGGATATCAAACCAGGACCTGTATCTCCTGACGGTTCAATTTTCACTGACGCCCAAAAACAGGCTTCAAATACAATCGACAAACTGCTTGCGGTTAAAGGAAAACGCACCACCGACGACTTCCATAAAGAAATAGGAAAACTTCTCTGGGACCACTGCGGTATGGCCCGCAACAGGGATGGCCTGGAAAAGGCACTCGCTAAAATCCCGGAAATCAGGGAAGAATTCTGGAAAAATGTTTCCGTACCCGGGGTAGGTACTGATCTCAACCAGTCCCTTGAAAGAGCCGGCCGCGTTGCAGATTATATGGAGTTTGCAGAACTGATGGTGGTTGACGCTTTAGATCGCGTAGAATCATGCGGGTGTCATCTCCGAGAAGAAAGCCAGACCGCCGAACATGAGGCAAAGAGAGACGATGAAAACTATTCCTATGTCGCAGCCTGGGAATACAAGGGACAGGGGCAGATGCCCTCTCTGCACAAGGAAGAACTTCACTTTGAAAATGTGACGCCATCACAGCGGAGCTATAAGTAGAATCATGGAACAGGCAAAAAATATAAACCTCACCCTGAAAGTCTGGCGCCAGAAAGATGCTTCTTCACCTGGCAGCCTGAAAACATACACCCTGAAAGACATATCCACGGACATGTCTTTTCTGGAGATGATAGACGTCCTTAACGAACAACTGACGACCAGCAATGAGGAACCTATTGCCTTTGATCATGACTGCCGTGAAGGGATCTGCGGCATGTGCGGGGCCGTTGTCAACGGCCAGCCCCATGGCCCTGAAAACCAGACCACCCTCTGCCAGCTCCACATGCGTCATTTCAACACCGGCGACACCATCGCTATTGAACCCTTCAGGTCCAGGGCCTTTCCCGTTTTAAAAGACCTGGTTGTTGACCGCTCTAACTTTGACCAGCTTATCCAGGCCGGTGGATACGTTTCAACAAATACCGGTGGCGCCCCTGACGCCAATGCTCTTCTTATTCCTCAGAAAACCGCAGAACAGGCCATGGACGCCGCCGCCTGTATCGGCTGCGGTGCCTGTGTCGCCGCCTGCCCTAATGCCTCTGCCATGCTGTTCGTCAGCGCCAAAGTATCGCAGCTCGCCCTCCTGCCCCAGGGGGCCCCGGAAAGAAAAGAACGGGCCCTTAAAATGGTAGCAACAATGGATAAGCTTGGTTTTGGCAACTGTTCAAATGAAAGGGAATGTGAAGCAGCCTGCCCAAAAGGTATCTCAATCCGCCATATAGCCCGTCTCAATAGAGAATTTTTCAAAGCGGCACTCTTCACAGATTAGAGTGCTATTCCAAATTCAACTGTAACTATCCCCGGTATTGCAACAAATTACCCTAAACGCTCCTAAGTAAAAAAAGTATTTTTCTACCACGAAGGACACAAAGAACACGAAGAAAAGATGTAAATATTTAAAAAAAACTTCGTGTACTCGAAGTCTACGCTTATCTCGTGATCTTCGTGGCGTATTTTCTGAAGTTATTTTTAAAATAAATGCCGGGCCCCCCGCTTGCCTTGCTGAATAGTTACATTCACTTTTCATATTCCCCCTTCCCTTGTAAGAAAATTTCTGATAGTAAAATCAGAAATTCCCTGAATTGCCACCTTGCTCAAAGTGTGCTATTTTTCCCAACAATTAGATAGGGGCCAGAAGAGGAATTTGAGGAGATGGCCTTAAAACACACCTTTAGGAGGAAAAAATGTTAAAGAACAAAATGTTAACTACAGCCTTGTGCCTGACCGCCGGTATCTTTATGACCATGGCATCGGCTACTGATTCAGAGGCACGGAAAGACAGAATTGTCTTCGGTGGTGGTCCTGCTGGCGGAACCTTTCAGGTTGTCGCTAATGCAATTCAGGTATACAAACCTGTAAAAAACATTGAGGAATTCACCGTAAAGGCTCAATCTTCCGCCGGTTCTGTTGAGAACCTTCGTACTGTTAACTCAGGAAAATCTGACTTTGGTGTTGTCTATTCAGGTCATGTCTATCTTGGACGCAATGGTCTGATGAAAAATGATACCACCAAATATGAAAATGTTCTGGCAGTTTCCTATCTGTATGGTGCTCCCGCACAGTTGGTTGTAAGAGCTGATTCCGGCATCAAAAGCGTTAAAGACCTGGAAGGCAAGAAAGTTGGTGTTGGTAACGCCGGTTCCGGTGCCTTTGCCAACTGCGAACTGTTCTTTACCCATATGGGTGTCTGGGACAAGATAGAAAGAAATGCAATGGGCTACAATGATGCCGCTGCAGCTTTCGGTAACAATCAGCTTGACGCGTTCTGGCTGTTTACCGCCTTCCCAAGTGGAGCCGTCATCATGGCCGCCCAAACCAATGACATTGCTATGG
Source organism: Candidatus Desulfobia pelagia (assembly GCA_014382295.1). Classification (GTDB taxonomy): domain Bacteria; phylum Desulfobacterota; class Desulfobulbia; order Desulfobulbales; family SURF-16; genus Desulfobia; species Desulfobia pelagia. The sequence goes on from JACNJZ010000166.1 coordinate 5,562, forward strand.
TTGACCTTGATGCCGATGCCGCAGGAAGCAGTTTTTATAAAAAATACCCATACTTTGCAAAACTGACAGTCCCTGCAGGTACCTATAAAGGTGTCGACACCGACATCGGTTCCTTCCAGGACTCTGCCCTCTGGGTAGCAAATGCCGATGTTCCGGAGGACGTTGTCTACAAACTGCTCTCAACAATGTACACCGATGAGGGCCTGGCACACATGGTCAGCCAGAAAAAAACCTTTAAGGAAATGAGCATAGCAACAGGTGCCAATGGAATCGTTACTCCTCTCCATCCTGGTGCAATCAAATTCTGGAAAGAAAAAGGAATTCTTTAATCCTTTAGTCAAAAAGGCGGCATGATACTTATGCCGCCTTTCTCTTTTCAAAAAATGAAAAATCATCGGGTGATACTGTGTATAATAAACTCCATAAGATAGAAAAAATCATTTTTGATGTGCTCTCCGTAGCACTTGTTCTTTTTTACTCTTACGCAGCTGTAATCCAGCCTGCATCAACTCAGTATCATCGGGGAATATACGTTATCATAACCTATATTCTTGTTTTCCTTCTTTATAAGTCAAAGAGCCTTCTCTTTCGCATTGTTGACTATATTTTAATATTTTTATCCATCGGCTCTATCGGTTACTGGATTTACAATTTCGAATCAATCAATTACCGCACCGGTGCCGAAACACAACTTGACACAACAATTGCGGTTGTCGGTGTCCTGCTCGGTATTGAACTCGCCAGACGAGTTGTCGGTAATGTCTTTGTTATTATTGGCGCCTTAATGCTCGGCTATGGTGTCTATGGCGATTTAATGCCCGATCTGATTTCCCATGCTGGTGATACTTTTCCTTATCTCTGCACATCAATTTTCTACAAAAGTGACGGTGTCTTCGGTATCATGGCAAATGTTCTCGCCACCTATGTTCTTCTCTTTGTCTTGTTTGGCGCTTTCCTTGAAAAATGTGGCGCCCATAAATTTTTCATCGATTTCCCCCTTGCTGCAGTGGGTCATAAAATTGGCGGCCCTGCCAAAGTATCAGTTATCGCCAGTGGTCTTTTTGGTTCTATTTCCGGTTCTGCCATCGCCAACACTGTTTCCACCGGTGCATTTACCATCCCGATGATGATAAAAGCAGGATTCAAACGCCATGTCGCCGGCGGTATTGAACCCGCAGCATCTATTGGCGGAATGTTTATGCCACCCATTATGGGTGCCGGCGGATTTATCATGGCTGAGCTTACAGGCCTGCCCTATTCAAGAATTATGCTGGTCGCTCTCTTCCCAGCCCTAATGTACTTTTTCAGCGTCTTTGTCATGGTTCATTACGAGGCCAAGAAAACAAACGTTGTTGGAAAAAAACATCCGGTCAGTGCCAAGGAGATTCTTAAAAAGGAATGGTTTTACATCATGCCTTTGGTCATTATTACAATTTTTATGCTTACTGGATATTCTCCAGCGTATTCAGCCATTCTTGGTACCGTTACCTGCATTGCAATAAGCTGGGTGCGTAAAGATACTCGAATAGACTTAAAAGGTTTTGTTGAAGCATCCAGGGCTGGTACAGAAAACAGTCTCAAGATTGGTGCTACCGTCGGTGTCATCGGGATTATTATCGGCGTTCTGACTTTCAGCGGTCTGGTCCTCACCTTTGCGGACATCGTAATTGAGCTTGCCGGCGGATCACTTCCCATGACAATCCTGCTGATCGCCCTGGCATCACTGGTCCTTGGCATGGGTGTACCAGTAACCGCAGCATACCTCATCACTGCTGTTGTTGCTGTTCCTGCATTAACTCATCTTGGAGTTAATGTCCTCGCAGCTCACATGATCGTCTACTGGCTGTCCCAGGACTCAAATATTACGCCACCCGTCTGTATTGCAGCATTTGCCGGCGCCACCATTGCCAAGGCAAATATGTGGAAGACAGCCTTTACTTCTTTTAAATTTGCTAAATTTCTTTATCTTGGCCCATTTCTTTTTGGCTATGTTCCCGGTTTCTCCCTTAATGGAACCTATATGGATATAGTAACAGCTTTTGTCTTTATTATTATCGGAACATATGCCTATTCGTGGTTCTTAAGCGGTATCTGGATAAAGCCACTGATGAACCGTTTTCGCAGCACTCCAGCTCATTAATTGTCATACAACTACTAAAGAGGCCCCCAAATGGATGTTCCGAAAATAGAATTCAAGAAAATCCTGTATCCCACTGACTTATCTGAAGGCAGTCGATACTGTTTCAACTTTGCCGCAAGCCTTGCCAACACCTATAATGCTGAACTTACCGTTATCCATGTAGTTGATGAGAGCCTTGACATTCCAAAAAATCTCTCCGGTTATATGACCGAAGAACTCTGGGATGAAATAAAACAGAGGGATCTTGAAGAGGCCCGTAAGCTGATGATAGAACGAAAACGGGATAATGTTGCCATTCGTGAGTGTGTTGGGCAGTATTGCAAAGAGATCCAGTCCGCCACTGCTGAGCCATACATCACATATTCAATTGTCGTAAAAGCAGGCAACCCTGTCGAAGTTATTGTAAATGAAGCCGACACTGGAGATTACGACCTTCTTGTCATTGGTCGACATGGACATGGAACACTGAAGGATTCCGTGATGGGAAGTATTGCACGAAGGGTCCTCCGTCGCATTAACACCCCGACTCTTCTTGTCCCTCTCCCGGAATAACAACACACTTTATCGTTTAAATACAGCACGTTACCATACAGTCGCACATGGGCCATCTTTCTCGGTAGCACATGTGCGACTGTAGTCTTATAGCCCGCAACCCCTCCTCTCCGTATACCTGTCAGTTATTTTCATTTATTTCCGCCACAGAAGACGCAAAACCCCACACTACACGGTCGCACTAAAGCGACTATCCGTTACGTCTCCCCCTTAAGGAAAACAAGATAACGAGCTGATATTAAAGAATAAAAAAAAACAAGCCGACGGTGGTCCATAAATTGCTCCTCCAATGAACTATAGGGGACAGTCCAAGACACTACACACACCAACAACCATTTTTTTAAATGAACATCTGACTTAAATGAGGGAAAAAATGAAAACAACTTCACTCTTCCACCTCCTGTTCATTGTATTCTTAAGCTGCCTGTGGCCATCTGTTCTATTGGCAACAGACAATTCTGAATGCATGGATTGCCACAGCGATGAAGGTCTTACCAGGGAAGCTGCAGGGGACGTTTCATTAAGCCGCATGAGTGACCAGCTGTTCCTTGACAACGATAAATTTCACCTCTCTGTTCATCACCTGAATGAAATTTCATGCGTCGATTGTCACTCTGACATCGAAGAACTCAACTATGATAATGAAATCCCCCATAAGGCACATCTTGAACCTGTCAACTGTACCGCATGTCACGAAGCAGAGGGGGAAGCCTTTTCTCAAAGTGTGCATATGGAAATCAGGGGAAAAGGAATAACGATGCAGTGCTATGCCTGTCATGGTTATCATTATGTGAAACGCCTTGCATCAGCTTCAGTCGCAGAAAGAGAAAACCTATTTTGCCTGAAATGTCATAATGCAGATAATTACCACGACTGGCTCCCCCAGAAACAAGCCCATTTTGCTTTTGTAGAATGCACTGTGTGTCATGCTCCAACGGTACCGAGTCATATTCATCTTAACTTTTATGATCTTGTCACCAATAAATTCTTTAACGGAAATCAGATTATTGAAGCCCTGGGCATTGGTTTTGACGAATTTCTCCCCCTCATTGACACAAACAAAGACAACATCATAAACACCAATGAGTTTGAGGACCTTCTTCTCATCCTCAGACAAAAAAACATCTATACTGAGGTCCATGCTGAACTTGTAGTCGAGTTAGAGCCCATCCTCCATAACGTCATAAAAGGAGGCTCCACAAATGAATGCGAAAAATGCCATTCAGCAGATTCTCCCCTGTTCGATGCCGTTGCTATTGTTTTAACCCTGGAAGATGGCTCTGCAGAGCATTATGAGGTTGAAAAAGACGTATTAAACAGCTTCAGCATGAGCAGTTTTTCCGCCCTGGGCGGTACCCGGGTTAAATTCCTGGACAAGATCGGTCTTTTAGTAATTCTGGGTGGGATATGCGGTGCAGGCGGTCATTTATTTATCAGACTGGTAACCGCTCCTTTACGCCGCCGCAACAAAGAAAATGAGCAGGACTCTTAATACATTCACTGACAGGAGATATTATCATGGCTAATGAAAAAATGATCTACATTCATCCAGCACCTGTTCGAGTATGGCACTGGGTCAATGCCGCATGTTTTGTACTTTTGGTCATTACCGGATTTCAAATTCGATTTGCCGGCACCTTGGGACTCATGCCCCTTAAGGATGCAATTAATATCCATAACTATATCGGTTTTCTGACCATCGCCAACTACTCGATCTGGCTGTACTACTATTTCAGTACGGGGAAGATAAAAATATACTTTCCCAACCCCAAGACTTTTATAGGAAATGCAATTAAACAGATTCAATACTATGGATTCGGTATTTTTCTCGGAAAACCAAACCCGCACGTCATGACACCCGAAAACAAATTTAACGCTCTTCAGCAGAAGGCCTATGCGGCACTCATGTTCGTTTTTGTTCCTGCCCAGATGATAACCGGTGTTTTCATGTGGCAGCTGAAAACTTACTCTAATTACATCGACCAATTAGGCGGAATCAAGGTGATAGACACTATTCACGTTATACTGTTTTTTTTCTTCGCATCTTTTCTTGTTATCCATTGCTATCTTGCCACATTAGGACATACACCTTTAGCCCATTTCAAGGCTATGTTTACCGGGTATGAGGAGCATCACTAACCTTTAACTAACCGAATGCTTCGAGGAGAAACGTCATGGAAAAAATGTTACTATTATTAGCAGTTCTGCCTTTGGCCACTTTTTTTGTCACTAAAAAATCTCACATGAAACGAAAATGGTTATACACAGGGATCGCCTTTGGTCTCGTGATTGCACCTGTCAGTCTTGCTCTTATCAAATTCACTTTTATTCCGGTCATTGGAAAATTAATTGGGGGCGTTGGTGTTGTTACTAATCTGATACATGGCTCTGTAGGATATTTCTGTTTGATGACCGCCGGCGTTATGGAACCAGGCGGGACGCTTTCAGCCTCACAAATGGTCACAATAAATTTGGTAAATGCCGCAATATGGGGAACGTATTACGGCATAATAGGATATAATATCGACACCGGCCAGACTGCCATTATCCCGGAAATGGCGTCGGCTTCCCCGCAAAAAAAGGAAATACCAGTAGAAAGACGTGTATCATAACAAAGGAACAGAAGGAACAGACTTTTACAAAAACATCTGTTCCTTCTGCCCACGACTCGCCCAACAAAATCAATCCACACCCAGAAACTCCTTCCATTTATCTAACTTCTCCATTTTCAATTATCTTTTATATAAGTCACTTTCTAACCAGGTAACCGAGTACACCATTCACCTCCCTCCTCTCACCTTACATCTTTAACCTTTTGCCTCTTCCCTTTTATCCAACTTTTTTTCACAATTTCCCTAACAAATCGCAACCATGCACCAACATCACCACACAGGCGCATTGCCTGCGACTGTACATGGTCGCATTAGCGCACCAGTGAACCCCGCATCGACGATCTACTCACAAACGTAACATACTGTTATAACGAGAATATTTTCCAAAAAAAGCAGCGAAACAACAGCATCTCGCCAAAACCCTCTAATCGTCCTCAGCAGAGTATCACCCATGCTACCCTACATGAAATCCCCACAGACTAACAAATAGCATAACTATTTGATTTTACAGCAATTAAATTATAAACAGAGGTGCGGCACAGTCCTTGCTCCTATATGTATGTAAAGACCACCAATGAAACCCTGATAAAAGGAGGAACACCATGAGTCACCTACTACTGCTGCTCGCAATTATACCTCTTTCATGTTTCAACCTGACCACAACATTTAATGCAAAACGGCGCTGGATGCTCACGGGTATAACCATCGGGATGGTTATCGCACCAGTGAGTCTGGCACTGATTAAATTCAGTTACATCCCTGTCATTGGAAAGCTGATTGGGCTCATAGGACTTGTGACCAATCTGATACATGGATCTGTCGGATATTTCGGATTAATGACAATAGGTATCATGGAACCAGGAGCTGTAATCGCAGGACCTGAGCTTTTACTTATAAATATGGTTAATGCCGTAGTCTGGGCATCTTATTACGGTATCATTGGATATAATATCGACAACAAAAATACTGCTGTTGTTGCAAATCTGCATCCATTACAGTCTTGCAACATCTCCCAAAGGAAAAATGCAGCATAATCAGTAACTAAATTTATCACTCATCACTCGTAGGAGCGAGCTCGCGAATTAGACACCTGTTGTCATTATGTGTTCGCGAGCAAGCTCGCTCCTACGAATAATTCGGGGCGATTTCCCCGGTTATCAGCTCATGACAAACTTCTAATCATGGCTGAGAATAAGTGGTAATCAAATAATCAAAAGTAACAATGAGGAAAGAGCCAGCCAATACAACAGCGACAGACAGCGCGTACCGTCGCATCAATGCAACACTATAGTGGCGCTTAGGCGCGACGGTAGCCACCACGGGGAAAATGGGACACCATCATGCAACATGCTGATATTAAAGCATTTTATTTCAAGATTATCTTTGTATAATGAATCCATGCTGAAAAGCATTGAAAACAACAACACTATTGTAGCATTTATGCGACCATATACAGTAGCTCACACAATACACAAAAACAGACTAACATGTTGATATTATAAGAAAAGAAGAAATATGCTACTCTATGGATCAATCTTTGCAATCATAACTTATATAGCACAAACGAAGCATACGAACCCTCCTGACAAACCAGGTGAAGATGTTTCAAAACACGTTTTATCGGGATTTGTCAGTATTCATACCTCAGCCAAAGGTACATTATGATGAAAACAACTTCTGTTATAACTAAAGAAAGTCCATCAGCACGATCCTCTGCCAAAGGACACGAATCTGTAAATGTCGACTTTAAGGTGAGCAAGACAATAATAATTGCCATTGCCTCACTCTCCGCCCTTGTTGGCATATGGGGGCTGATCTGTCTTGCTACCGGCTGCATTATGAGCGGTAATTTGATTGATCTCGGCAAAGAATGGTTTTCAGCAGTAACAGGGTTAGGAAGATGACTCGTTCGTGGGAGGATACTGTGATGGATTACTCTGGAAAGGGGTCTGTTGTCACCTATGAAAAAAACGATTACACGCCAGGATACCTGGATCCTATTCATCAATTCAACCAGACATTTACGGAATCGATACTGGAAAGTATTTCCGATGGCGTATTTACTGTAGACAGCAGCTGGCGCATTACTTCATTTAACAAAGCCGCGGAAAAGATAACTGGAATACCGAGGATGAAGGCCATTGGCCGCCGCTGCTTTGAGATATTTCGATCAAATATGTGCGGCAAGGACTGCGCCCTGCAGAAAACAATGGAAACCCACAACCCTGTAATAAACCGATCTGCCTCCATAATCAATTCACAGGGTGAAAAAATTCCCATCAGTGTCTCCACGGCTCTTTTACGGAACCGGGATAATGAAGTTATAGGTGGAGCTGAAACATTTCGGGATCTCAGCATTGTCGAGAAACTGCGCAATACAGTTGCTGGCCGTCTGAAGGTTGGTGAAATGGTCACCAGAAGTTATTCCATGATAAAAATCCTGGATGTTTTGCCGCAAATTGCTTCGAGTGACAGTACAGTTCTTATTCAGGGGGAAACCGGAACAGGAAAAGAACTCATTGCCCGGGCAATTCACAATTACAGTGACCGTAATGAAAAACCATTCATAGCAATAAACTGTGGCGCCCTGCCTGATTCATTACTTGAATCCGAGCTTTTCGGATACAAAGCCGGCGCCTTTACTGGGGCCAACAAGGATAAGATAGGCCGTTTCGCCATGGCAGAAGGAGGAACACTGTTCCTTGATGAAATTGCTGAAATAAGCCCCGCCCTCCAGGTAAAACTTCTCAGGGTACTCCAGGAAAGATCCTATGAGCCATTGGGGGCTACGAAGACAGTACATTCTGACGTAAGGGTGATTTCCGCCTGCAACGGCAATCTCCCAGACCTGATAAAAGAAGGGCAATTCAGACAGGATCTTTTTTACCGCATCAATGTAATAAAGATTCAGCTGCCTCCTCTCCGGCAGCGGAAGGAAGATATTCCACTTTTAATAGAACATTTTGTGAACCGTTTTAACGACACCCAGGAAAAATCAATCAAAGGCGTGAACCAGGAAACCATGGCTTTGCTAATGAACCATGACTTCCCCGGCAATATACGTGAACTGGAAAACATTATCGAACATGCCTTTGTTCTCTGCAATGGCGGTTATATCACAACCAAGTGCATTCCCGAGGACACCAGAAAACAAAAATATGTCGAAATGAAATCCCAGGGCATGGAAAAGGCGGTTAATGCAGTTGAGTCTCAGGCTATCATGGAAGCCCTGAAAAGGAACAATTTCAATCGAACAGCCGCAGCCCGGGAGCTTGGCATTCATAAAAGTACTTTTTTCCGAAAAATAAAAAATCTTGGCATTTCCCTCCCCCATGTCGACGGCAGATTTAATCATACCACTCAGGAAAGGATCAAGGAGGCCCCCCTTTATTGAAGGGTCCCCTTTTTCCTCTCGATCTCTAAAGGCAACCTTTCAAGGTTGCCTTTTACATTTGCACCCTTCCCCCTGAAAGTCTCGTGCACAGGAACAATGAATAAATTCATGGTTGCTGTGCTATTTTGCGTCCTGGGTCAGCCGTTTTAAAAATCCCGCCTAAAAAACAACAAATGCAACATAATGAATGAGAATTCATTATGACATTACTGCAATTAATGGTATGTAACATCCTATTAACTCGATGAAATATGTATATTTATGATTTCAACCTTTTTTGCACGCATAAGACCCATGAAAATATCTCATAAACTTATTCTTGGCTTCTGGATCCTCACGGCCTGTGTCTGGCTGACCGGTTATTTTTCATACACGACCAGCAGGGAAACACTGCAAAAATCTCTTATTCAACACGACACCCTGTTAGCAAAACGAATTCTTCATGAACTGAATCTGCACATCCAAAGCAAAATAGAAACTGTTCAGGAGTACTCTGGCGACATTTTACTGCGAAACACCATCCAGGAATCCAACCACTATTTTGAACAGATCGATAACATCCAGAATTATATCGACACTCTTGAAAATCAATGGATAAACCAGACTGACTTTTCCGGCAATGCCGCAATTCAAGATATTCTCAACAATCACCTTTCAGAGGAACTCAGCGAAAAGAAAGAATACTATCTGAAGCAATACGGGCACCTCGTTTTCAATGAATTGTTTGCAACAAACAAATATGGTGCCCTGGTCGGCTCAACCAACAAGACCAGCGATTACAGGCAAGATGATGAAGAGTGGTGGCAGCGTGCTAAAGAAGACGGTCTCCATGTCAGCAATATTCAATATGACAAAAGCTCAGGACAATATGGCATTGAAATTTGTGCCAGGATTGAAGATGAAAAGAACACCTTTATCGGGGTCCTCAAAACCGTTTTCAACATAAAAGAAATTACTGATATCTTGAAATTTGCTGAAAAAGATGAAACCCATGATGTGCTTGGCTACATGCTGTTTACCGGTAAAGGCAAAATAATCTACTCATCAGCCCACGATATTGACTTTCTCCAGGACTTATCTCAAGAAAAAATATTCACACATATTACCGGGGACAACGGCCATTTCTTTGCACCCGGATACGGCGACCATGCCAATACAGAAAAATTCCACATATACGCCCGATGCAAGGGAAGTGATAGGTTTGCAGGGCTGGGCTGGATCCTGCTTATAGGTCATGACACTGAAAAGGCCTTTTTCCCTGTTACACTCATCAAAACGAGATTACTACTCATCTGCGTAATTGTTACCTGTATTGCCGCACTGATAAGTCTCCTTATTTTTCGTCTTATATCCACCCCCCTCACTCGACTAAAAACAGCTGTTGAAACACTTGGCAAAGGCGGCCTTGGCGAACAGGTTGATATCCAATCCAAAGATGAAATCGGCATGCTGGCTGCTTCATTTAATTCCCTCAGCCACAAGCTGAAAGTAACCACCGTTTCAAAAGACCTGCTGGTCAGGGAAATCGAGCAACGTAAAATACTTGAAAAAACCATCGTTGAGAATAAACAGTTTCTTGATCACATTTTTAACACCATCCAGGACGGAATTACAGTCCTTGATCTCAACATGAATATTGTCATGACAAACCACAGAGTGCAGGAGTGGTATTCAGGCGGATTTTCACTGACAGGAAAAAAATGTTTCGAGGCATACCAGGGCCTGACTGAACCCTGCACCGACTGTCCATCTGTAAAAGCCTTATCAAGCGGTGAAATGGCAAAGGGAGAAGTCCCGCTCTCAAGGGCACAATCAGGAAAGGGGACACTGGAAGTCTTTGCCTTCCCCATGAAGAACGAAGATGATGAAGTAACCGGTGTTGTTGAATTTATTCGTGGTATAACTGAACGAAAACAGCTCGAGAAAGCACTCAAGGAGAGCGAGAACCAACTTTCACATATCATAAATTCCGTACTTGCCGGCATAATCATTGTTGATGCCGAAACTATGGAAATAATAGAGGCCAACCCGGCGGCTCTGACCATGCTTAACATCGACAAAAAAACTTTCATCGGCCAGAAATGTTATGAACAGATGTGCCCGGCAGCTAAAGGGAAATGCCCTATTCTCGATTTAGGACAGGAAGTAGATCACTCAGAAAGGAAAATTTTTGATTCAAACGGCACAGAGCTGCAAGTATTAAAATCTGTTTCACCCCAGACTATAAATGGCCGGAGATGCCTCGTAGAAAGCTTTGTCGACATTTCAGACCGTAAAAAAACGGAACTGGAGAGAGAAAAACTCATCAAAGAACTGCAAAAGGCCCTGGATGAAATTGAAACCCTGAGCGGAATTATCCCTATTTGCTCTTCATGCAAAAAGATAAGGGACGACAAGGGCTACTGGAGCCAGGTTGAGGCATATGTTGAGGAGCACTCAAAAGCTCAATTCAGCCATGGCATGTGTGAAGAATGCTGCGAGAAACTCTATGGTGGCCAGGACTGGTACGAAGAAGCCAAGAGGGATGGGGATATCCCCATATCGCCGTCAAAGAAGCCGAGCCCTTCAGAGTAAAAATCAAACCAGTTCACATCCAGCCGCTCAGTTCGGTGATTCTTCATATTTTGAGCTATTATGCTAAATAGATACCAAATCTTTTAGTTTTACTCTGTGCCTCTGTGCCTCTAGCCCTCTGTGCCTCTATCAAAACCACCTATTTCGAAATATTCATTTTATATTTTTCGTAGGCCTCATTAATTTTAACAATGATCTCTTCCAGATCAACAGGCTTCATGATGTAGTCAAAAGCTCCGCGCTCCATGCCTTCGATTCCATTGGCAACGGAACCATGTCCTGTCAATATGATAACTTCAATATTCGGGGCAAAAGACTTGATACCCTCAAGGACTTCCAGCCCCCCGAGATCAGGCATTTTGAGATCCAGGACAACCACATGGGGAGGGTCATTTGCAATAGCCGGCAGGGCTTCTTCACCTGAAGTGACCGCCTTGGCGTTAAAGCCTTTCAAAGTTAAACGCGCAGTAAGAGCTGAAGCAAAATCCTCTTCGTCATCAACAACCAATACATCTATCTCAACCATATTTTCAGTGCCTTTATTCTGCATAGTGAATGGGAAGGATAACAGTAAATATCGTTCCCTTATCTATAATTGAATCGACTTTAATCCGGCCTCCAAGCTGTTTAACAAGACCATAGGTAATAGACAGACCCAGCCCCGTGCCCTTGCCCACTTCTTTGGTTGTATAAAATGGCTCGAAGATATGCTCCAGGGCATCTGGATCAATCCCGGTTCCACTGTCACAAATCTCAAGCTCAATATGATTATCGTCAAATGTTCCGCTTCGAATAAGGATAACACCATCCTTGCCAATAGCGTCAATGGCATTGTTGATGATATTCAGAAAAACCTGCTGTAATTGCCCGCGGTCACTATGAATATGCGGAAGATCCTCTGAAAACGTAGTCTCTATATTAATATAATTATACATAGCTTCCTTATCAAGGAACCCAAGAACTTCCTTCACCAATTCATTTACATCGATATCCTCAAGAGAAACATCCATTCTCCTGGCAAAACCGAGAAGACGATGGGTGATGACCTTACATCTGTTTACGGCATTCTGAACAGCCAGCAGGCTTTTATCAAGAGTTGAGCTGTATTTGTTTTTTTCCACCATCTCGAGCAGATCCTGAATCAGACCGGCATTCTGCTGGATTACCGCGAGAGGATTATTGACTTCATGGGCCACTCCGGTAGCAAGTCGCCCGATTGAAGCCAGTTTGTTTGAATGTTCCGCTTTGGCCTGTATCTCCTGGTTCCTTTTATCGGAATTCCTCATATGTTCTATAAGAATAGAAACGATGATAAAACTAACAAACAGACAGATAACCATAAAAGACAGGAAAATAATCAACAGTCTCTTCTGGAAAGATGCCCAGTCCTCGCCATGAATATATCCTTTCTTAACCAGCACCAGGGTCCATGGTGTGTTTTCAAGGGGAGCAAAGACAGTCAGTATGGAGTCATCCATCCTATCAGGAGAGGTATAGACATCAAGAACTTTTCCATAACTCGTCGTTGATGTCTGAAGAACACCACCATCATCTACGATAAAAATTTCGTCTGCAGCTTTAGTATTGATCTTTGAAGTAAATTCCTGGAGAGTTTCGGCATTGATTGTTGCTCGGAGCACCCATTGTCTCCCTGTATCATCGATTTCATTTGCGACTTTGATTACAAAATGAGGTACTTGCCGATATCCGAGAAAAACATTACTAATATACACCTTCTTGATATTCGCCTGCTCATACCAATCTTGACCGCTGTAATTTTTCCCTTTCAGGTTATATGGCCCGACATATGAGCGCTGCACACCCTGGCAATCAATGACTCCGAGATCAACAAACCCTTTGTAGCCTTCCTGTAGTCTGGCGAAAAGATCTTCAAGAGCCTCCTGTTTTAAAAGCTCTTCATAGCGGTCATCCCTGGCCACAAAATTAACCACCGACTGAAGCTCGCCGACAAAGGTTTCTATGGACTTTTTTGCACCGTTAAGGTTCCACTGCAGCTGTTCTTTTTCTGATTTCTTAAGGAGATCCTCATATTGAAAATATCCGAGCCCTGCGACATTACTTAATGGAATCATTGAGATGCCGATCATGGCGAACAACAAGGCGATTCGAAGTTTTCGATATCGCCTCAAAGGGCTGGACGCCTCAAGAATATTGTCCAGAGTGGACTGAATTATCGTTGAAAACCAGTTACGCTTTTTTTTCATGATAGTACTACCGGCTTACTGCACCTGACAGAATAACGCCTGATTGAAGCCGATTATCATTGGCCTCTTTGAGAGCCTCTGCATATGGACCAATAACGGAATGAATGACTTTTATTTTTTTCCAGGAAAGATATTTCAAATGCTTTTCTTCAATTCCCCCACAGATAACGGTATCGATATGTTCTTTCATGATAAGAGAACAGAGCTCCTCTGCAGAAGGTCTATTCAGCAGAATCGTTCGAAAAGGCGTGCCCAGCTTTTTCCCTTCCCGGGTTGCGATCAATACCTCAATGGTCAGGTCGAACCTGGGGGCTATATGATTTTTACAGATAGTAACAAGTATTTTCATTTTTGTATGATAGAAAAGAGACAGATTAACAATGGCACAATGGCACAAAGGCACAAAGTTTTAAACAACAACATCACGCCAGCCCATGGCGAATAATCTTACGCCACAAGGTTGTTCTTCCCCACCCCAGTAACTTGGCAGCTTCAGAACGATTCCCTCGGGTTGACTTCAAGGCATCGAGAATCAGTTCTTTTTCAATAGCAGTCCATCCTCCCTGCTTTGGAGTATCGGCCACAGGCAAATGAGCTTTTCGCGGCAATTCAAAATTCTTCTCTTCCCGTGCCGCCTTTTTTTTCATTGCCGGAATGGGGGTAAACATATATTTAGGCAGATTTTCAGGGGTAATCTGTCGTCCCTGGCATATATTAAGGCCGTATTCAACGATATTGCGAAGCTCTCTGACATTACCGGGATATGTATATGAAGTCAAAATTTCAATGGTTTTAGGACTGAAACCTTTAATTTTCTTATTGAGATTTTCATTAATTTTACGGAAAAAATAATCGAGCAGCAGGCGGATATCGCCATCTCTTTCTTTAAGCGAGGGCAGATAGAGGCGTAATACATTCAGGCGATAAAAAAGATCTTCCCTGAATTTCCCCTGGCTGACAAGCTCACGGAGAGAACGGTGGGTAGCGGCTATGACACGGACATCCACCTTGACTTTATGACTGCCGCCCACAGGGAAAAATTCCTTATCATCAAGAACCGACAAAAGTTTCACTTGAAGCGGAAGGGGCAGATCACCAATCTCGGTAAGAAATATCGTACCATCCTGGGCAAGGCGGAACATACCGGGCTTGTCTTTGACAGCACCGGTAAAAGCGCCCCTCACATGGCCAAAAAGTTCGGATTCAAGCAGGGACTCAGGCAGTGCGCCACAATTTATCTTGATAAAAGGATATCTCGATCTCTTTGACCGCTTATGAATTTCCTCAGCCAGCATATCTTTACCGGTTCCCGTCTCTCCGGTAATAAGGATCGAGGCATCGGTCTGGGCAAGCACAGGCATAAGATCAAAGATCTCCTGCATCTTGGGACTGTGACCTATGATTTCTGCCGAACATCCCTTTGAACATTGTTTCTGGTCCACTGACTGCAGATACGAAATATCTTCAAGCAGCACATGAATGCCAACTGTGTTTTGATTATGATCCTTTAGAGGGGAGGCAGTAAATTGAATGGGAATTTTTTTATGATGCTTGTTAATGATGTCACCTTCAAAGGAAACCGTTACTCCGGATTCCAGAACATCATGAAAGACCTGATTGTTATGTCCGAGGCTGCTTCGAAGGATGGAATCAACAAAAACACCACAGGCTGCCGTGGTTGTGCATCCAACATGGGATTCAAGGGAGTGGTTCATCTCCACCAGACGAAGGTCGGTATCAACGACAGCAATACCGTGGGGCACACCATTCAGTATTTCTGAAACAGCAATGTTATTGAGTGTAAAAAAATTGTGGGGGTTCATACGTTGTATTGCTGTATGGCGTTGTAGCAGGAAAAAACCAAGAGTTTCCCGGGTAAAGGATATCAGAAGATATTCAAATACAGGAAACTCTCAGGTTTAAAGTGTTACCGCCATAGTAATCTCGTAAAACAAACTATTGATTACTACCGGCGGCAACACAAGGTGTCAAGCGGTATCTTCTACATCGGAACGGGTACGGATACCGGCATTCCCATAAGGGGCCAGATTACCCCAACAGCCAGCCAGGTAACCAGCATGAGAATGATACTGGCTGGAACACCCCACATGAAAAATTCTCCAGTGGTGAACTGTTTTGAGTTGTAGGCAATGGCATTGGGTGCAGCACCAACCAGAAGAAGGAAGGGCATACCGGCAACAACCAGAGCGGAGAACAGAATGACCTCACCTGTCACACCGAGATACGGTGCAATAACAAGGGCTACCGGCAGGGAAATGGCAATGGCGGCAACGTTCATGATGAAGTTAGTCATCATCATAACAAAGAAGGCCATACCAAGTATAAAGACGATACCAGGAGAATCCTGAAAGAGTACCAGCCAATTGACAGCCATCCATTTAGCGGCACCGGTTTCCCAGAGACAGAACCCGATGGACATGGCACCTGCGAAAAGAAGAATAATATTCCAGGGAATTTCTTCGAGATCATCAACATCAAGAATATTCAACAGGAAGAAAGCAATGGTTGAACAGAGAAGGATACCTGTTTTATGCAGTCCATCAAGGGCAGGAACAAAGTTTTTCAGGGCAATAACAAGAATAGTTAAAACAACAATCAGTGCTGTAAGAACTTCATTCCTGCTCCATCCACCCAGTTCCGAGTACATCCGTTTTGCTTTATCCTTAAGGCCCGGAATATTTTTTCTCTCCGGTTTCATGACGATCATGAAAAATCCCCAAAGAATAAAGGTCATCAGCCAACCGATTGGAAACATATAATAAGTGAGCTGAAAAAAGCTGATATCAACGTTCATGATGTCTTTATAGAAACCGAGGGCAACAGCACCACGTGCTGCACCAAGCAGGGTGACAATACTGCCGGCGCCAGCCACATAGGCCATACCGATAAAAAGGCCCTTACCAAATTTGGTAGGATTATTATCGTCTGTATAGAGAGCATGAATGGCCATAAGAAGGGGGAACATGGTCGCGGCAACGGCTGTATGGGCCATGACATGGGTGAGTGCTGATGTCATGACGAAACACCCAAGATAAATCATGCTCGTCTTTTCACCGACAATGGAAAGCATTTTATAGGCAATCCTCTTGGTCAGCCCTGTTTTGGTAAAAACCATACCAATAACTATGGAACCAAAAATGAAAAGAACGGAAGGATCCATGAAATCCTTGAATGCAACCTTGGGGTCACGGATCATGAACAATGCCTGGGCCACACCAATGGTCAAGCTTGTTACACCAATGGGAACAACTTCAAATACCCACCAGGTGGCTGCCAGCAGAAATACCGCCAGTGCTCCTTTAGCCTCCTGGCTCAATACAAAATGCTCGCCAAGCGGATCAACGGCGTCCGGCCATGGCGGGCAGTAATAAACAAATACAAATAATCCAATGCCTGTCATCATAAAAATCAATCGTTTCCAGTCGAATGAGCTTTTTGCGTCAGGTAAACTCATAGTTTGTTGTCCTGTGTCTGTCATTATTATTAATCCTCAAATCCTTTTTATAATTTGCAGTGACCGCATAGATCTAAAAATATTTCTTCCAGCCGAATAACACCGATGACCTTGTTGCCTTCAACAACAGGAAAAGTATGATTTTTTTCATTCATCATAAGCATTAATGTCTTCAACATGGGCGTATCGCCTGTAACGGTAGTCTTGATTTCTGACATGAAATCTTTTACCGGAACAGATCTCTGCTCCGCGCATGTTTTCAAAAAAGATTCTTCCAGAAGTATTACAAGGTTTGGAAAGTCAGAACCCATTCCTTCGTATTTGCCGACTTTTTCAGAAGCAAAAAGGCTTGGCGCCAACGCATGGAGAACGCCATTTAAATCAATTTTCCCAACCAACTGGTTCTTATCATTGACAACCAACATTTCTGCATAACGAAGCCGATTTTTTTCCCCTACTGTAAACTCCCTGAATTCCTGAACAGCATCGTACAATGATTTGTTTTCATTGAGATGCGGGTACCTCTCGATCGGAATTAAAACATCTTTTACAAGTAATGTATCTGAAGCCATAAGCTTCCTCCTTTAATTTTTCAAAACGCCTGGCATAAAATTAGCTGCAATACCCCTATAAACAAAATTTGTTACCAGCTTTTGCTTTTAAGAATGTTTTTCACTTCCTCCTGACTTTTCTTTTGCACTACCAGCATCCGCTTATGCTTGGCTTCACCTATCTTTTCCAGCAGCACCTTCAGATCCACGGGTTTCTCAAGCAGGTCTCCAGCACCATGTTTCATAGCCTCAATGCTCTTCTTGACAGTGGCCTGCCCGGTGAGCATGATAATTTCCATATCCGGATATTTCTGCTTTATGCGTTTTAATGTTTCAATGCCGTCTATACCAGGCATGGCCAGGTCCACGACAATTGCGTCATATTCTTTTCCATCCACATCGGCAACGGCATCTGCACCACTGGTAACAGAGTTCACCTTCAACCCGCGGGTTTCAAGTCGCGCCGAAAGAGTTTCCAGGAAATCCTCTTCATCATCTACCAGCAAAACGCTGGCTTCTAAATCTTCAATCATTCTCCTCTCCCCTTATTCTTTTAAAGTCATCAGTTTTCCTATGAACAAAACATTTCATTCATAAATCAGAATGCTGATAATTAATACCAGAAGCTATTTTGGCGTATGCGGCCTTAATTGTTTCTGAAAGTTTCTCAAGATCAGCCGGTTTATGAAGAAAAGAGAAAGCACCCAGTTCCATACATGCCTGCTCGTCTTCAAGGGAACCGTGTCCACTCAAAATTATAACTTCTATATCAGGATTCGTTTGTTTTACTTGTTTAAGTACGTCTATACCATTAATACCAGGCATTCTCAGATCAATAACCATTACGTCAGGATCGTCTGACTGGATAAAATCAAGGGCCTGCTGGCCGTCATAAACTGCATGGGATCCAAAATTACGAATCTTCAGCCTTTCTGACAAAGTCTGGACAAAGTCTCTTTCATCATCGACAAGAAGGACCTTGGGCGGCAGTTCAAATTCCTGATCCCGATAAATAGAGGTACGGAAGCCATCGCCTTTTTTAACATCAACACCTGTAACATTCTTAATGGAATGGGCAATAATTGACAGCCGGTTTGCCAGTTTGCTGAAATTAAAAGTAGAGGTGTTTACATAGAGAACCACCTGACCATTTTCAACACTGACATCCATGTTATGACCATTTTTCAAAAGCGCGAGATCAACAACAGCAGCTGTCTTAAAATCCTTAACCGCCTGTTTTGAAGCCTCTGTTTCCTGGATATTATCATTCCGCCATTGAGACTCTATTACTTCAAAACCATTCTCTTTTTCTATCTGTCCAGCAGGGATAACGATATCATGGAGAGATGGATCAAATGCATCTTTCCGGCATAAGAAATCGACCCAGCTGATAATTTCATGATCATTCTTTTTGATTAACTTCTTCGCATCTTTTTCAGAAACACCTTCAGAAGCAGCAATCTGTTTTCTGAGCTTTTTGTTATCAGATACTAATATTTTCAGGACATGGGTAATATCAGCTGAAATGAGAAAAGATATAAAACCATAATACAGGCAGTTATTCTTCAAAAGACTGTCGGCAAGGGTGGCCTTAAGCAAGGCAACACAACGTTCGCGATCATGGGTGAATTTATTAAAGACTGAAGTGTCATTATAAAGACAGCGTTCAAGCTTAACCCGATCAACGTTGAATTTTCCCGAAGCTCGTTTAATAATATCCGCATCATTGACGACTTCCAGACCAAAACTGTCAGAAATCTTTTTCACAATTTCGTTTTCGTTTGTAAACTTACTGCAATACAAAGAAATTGATGACATCCTTTACCCTCTCCTTAAACAGTTACACATTAAACATAGTTGGCTGTTTGAAACAGTTATAGACACAGGAAACAAAATGCAACCTGCATGCCACTCTTCGAGAAAAACATAAACCAACACAATATCAACAAGATACAACGCATATAAAACAAAACGCAACCTTGTCAATCACTGAAAACAATATGAAACATAGAGAGACGACGAAATGTTCACCATTACACGGATCCCTACTTGCCAGGGGATAAAACAGGGGTGGGCAGAGAGTGCAGTGTTTCACATTGTCCGAATTGAAACAAATGAAACAGTCAATATATTCTCTATCTTTTGGATAAATACGACATGAAGTTATCATTGAAAGGTACCTTGAAAAATTAGGATTTTTGTTTGATAGCAAGGAATGACAAAATTAAAAAGCACCCACATGGGCATAAACTCCGCATACTAAGG
>JACNJZ010000204.1 GCA_014382295.1 Candidatus Desulfobia pelagia
TTTTGTCATTCCTTGCTATCAAACAAAAATCCTAATTTTTCAAGGTACCTTAAAGCTTAAGCAGATGAGAATATTATGTTGATATTATTATCTTAACAGGTATAAATAATAGGAAGCAACAACATATTGCTGTACATGGAGGTTGCCGGCTATGTTTTAGTTTGAAAAAAGTAGTTTTTTGTTGACAAGAGGGAGCTATGTCGGTTATAAACTCCTATTTTTCAAGCAGTAAAATTTTGCGGGAATAACTCAGTGGTAGAGTGCAACCTTGCCAAGGTTGAAGTCGCGAGTTCAAATCTCGTTTCCCGCTCCAGTTTATAAGGTTCGGACTCGGTTCGAACCTTTTTTTATCCATAATATCGGGCTGAATATTCCGGTTTATTTGCATATCAGAGGATTGTAAGCAATGAAAACGTATTTGACACCAGTAAACGAAATAGAGCGCAAGTGGTATGTTGTTGACGCTCAGAAGCAGATTTTAGGTCGATTGGCTTCTGAAATAGCTGTCAGGCTCCGTGGCAAGCACAAGGCTATCTATTCTACCTTCCAGGATACAGGCGATTTTGTCATCGTTGTTAACGCTGAGAAGGTAAGACTTACCGGTAAAAAACTTGATGATAAAAAATACTACAATCACTCAGGATATATTGGTGGTATCAGGGAGCGCAGTGCCAAGGAAATTTTAGAAAAAAGGCCTGAAGAACTGCTGTATAAAGCAGTTAAAGGTATGCTTCCTAAGAATTCTCTTGGCAGGGCCCAATTGAAAAAATTGAAAGTATATGCTGGTACTGAGCATCCTCATGAAGCACAGCAACCAGAGACTTTAAGTTTCTAACTATTATATAAGCTATAATAAACACAAGAAAACCTCTTGGAAATTATTGGAGATAATTAATGGCCGAGCAGTATTACGCAACCGGAAAAAGAAAAACAGCTATAGCCAGGGTATGGTTAAAAAGCGGCAAAGGCGAATTTAATGTTAATGCGCTGAGCTTTGAAGACTATTTTGGCGGGTCTATAGATAAAAGTAAGACCACCAAGCCTTTCGCGTTGACAGATACAATTGAAGGGTATGATGTATTTGCTACACTTAAAGGTGGAGGGAAAAATGCCCAGTCTGAAGCGTTGCGTCATGGTATAGCCAAGGCACTTCTCGAGGTGAATCCTGAGTATCGAAATGCCCTCAAGAAAGCTGGAATGCTTACACGTGACTCCCGTGTTAAAGAGCGTAAAAAATACGGTCAGAAAGGAGCCCGGGCGAGATTCCAGTTCTCCAAACGTTAATTCTGGAATATATCTGGTTTCAAAGGGAAGGGCGACTGTTCAACAATCGCTTTTCCCTTTTTTTTTGTTTAAATTTTTACTATTTAATTTTGATGGTTTCCTAAAAAAAATGAATAAGTAATCTACATTAACTTTTCATTTTTAATTTTTAACTCATACCCCCAACTATCATGATCCGAGCAGGAATTATTGGTGCTTCAGGCTATACGGGAGTTGAACTTTCCCGCCTTTTAAGCCGTCACCCCAAAGTTGAGATTGCTGTTGCCACTTCACGGCAGTACGCAGGTAAAATGCTTTCTGAGGTGTATCCAAGTCTCACCGGAGTGACCGGGCTGGTCTGTGAGGATGTTGTCCCTGAAAATCTCGTTGATCGTGTTGATGTTCTTTTTACCGCCGTACCACATCAGACTGCCATGGATATAGTTCCTGTATTTCTTGAGGCTGGGAAGAAAGTTATAGATTTAAGTGCTGATTTTCGAATAGACGATCCTGCTGTTTATGAAGAATGGTATCAGCCGCATACCGCAACACAATATTTTGATGAAGCAGTGTACGGTCTTCCCGAACTAAACAGGGAGAAAATATCAGGGGCGCGCCTTGTCGCCAATCCCGGATGTTATCCAACCAGTATTATCCTTGGTATGGCCCCTTTGCTTCGTGAAGGAATTATTGATGTCTCAACGATAATTGCCGACTCAAAATCCGGAACCTCCGGGGCCGGAAGAAGTGCCCAGGTTGGCTCGTTGTTCTGTGAAGTGGCAGATGGTTTCCGAGCCTATAAGGTTGGAGGCCAGCATAGACATACTCCTGAGATAGAGCAGGAACTCACTAAGCTGGCAGGTAAGGATATCGTTATTTCATTTACTCCTCATCTTCTTCCTGTTTCCAGGGGGATTCTGAGTACAATATACAGCACCATGGTTAAAAAATGTACCCAGGAAGATATCGATGCCATCTATGACAATTATTATGCAAATGAATATTTTGTCAGAGTCTGCAAGGGTGGAGCCTTACCCTCAACCCAGAACGTGCGCGGCAGCAATTTCTGTGATATTGCTGTAAAGGTTGATCCGCGAACAGGCAGGGTTATTGTATTGTCGGTTATTGATAATCTGGTCAAGGGAGCTGCTGGCCAGGCAATCCAGAATATGAACCTTGTCTGCGGGTTTGATGAAGGTCTTGGCCTTGATATTGTCCCATTGTTCCCTTAAACTACATTATATTATCTGATGTGCGTAATATTAAACTGACCATCAGTTATGATGGAACAGAATTCGCCGGCTGGCAGCGGCAGCCAGATGCTGTTACTATCCAGGGGGAAATAGAGAAAAAACTCAAGGTCATGACCTCTGAGGATAATTTGGTACACGGTGCAGGCCGTACCGATGCAGGGGTCCACGCTTTCGCCATGTCCGCCCATTTTGGTACTGCCAGTGCCATTCCAGTGGATGCCTTCAATAGAGGACTAAACAGCCTGCTTCCTGCTTCAATACGGATAATACATGTAGAAGAGGTTGCTTCCTCTTTTCATGCCCGTATCGATGCCAGTGTTAAGGTATATCGATACTGTTTTACTACCGCAAAAATTTGTATCCCCACCAGAAGACTCTATTGCACGCATTGCCCTGGCATGCATTCCTTTGAACAGATCAGGCAGGCCCTTTCCCTCGTCAGGGGAGTTCACGATTTTTCCAGTTTTGAAGCTGTAGGTTCCCGGGACCTCACACGAGATGGGGGCAGGGGAGCTGTCAGAGAGATTTTTTATACCGCTTTCAATTGTCTTGATGAGAATAATTCAGAATGGTACATAGATATTGGTGGTGATGGTTTTCTGAGGAAAATGGTCAGAAATATTGTCGGCACTCTTTTTGAGGTCGGATATGATCGATTGTCAGTGAACGGATTTGCCACAGTTCTCAAGGCAGAAGATCGAAGTTTGGCAGGCCCTACGGCGCCGGCGTGTGGTCTTTTTTTAAAAAAGGTGTATTATGAAAAACCGTCGGATATAGCATCGTTTTCCCTATGATAAAAATTAATTAAAAGGCTGAAGAATGGACACACCAATTATTGCCCTTGCTGATCGAATGAAACTGATCAAACCTTCTCCCACCCTGGCGGTAAATGCCAAAGCCAAAGCCATGAAGGCAGCCGGAGCGGATATTCTCAATTTCAGCGTTGGAGAGCCCGATTTTGACACTCCAGATCATGTGTGTGCTGCCGGAAAACAGGCTATTGATGATCGCTTTACTCGTTATACAGCGGTACCTGGAATCCCGGAACTGCGTGAAGCCATCGTTAAAAGGTTTGCTGAAGATAAGGGCTGGCACTATACGCCTGAGCAGGTTCAGGTCTGCTGCGGTGGCAAACACGGTCTGTACAACATGGCGCAGGCATTGTTCGGACCTGGAGATGAAGTGCTTATTCCGACACCTTACTGGGTGTCCTATCCTCCTATTATTCAGCTTGCAGGAGCAACACCAGTTCTTGTTCCTCTTTCTGAAGAGAGTGATTTCGATTTGAATCCTGATGTGCTCAGGAAATATGCTACAAGCAAAACCAAAGGCATTATTTTAAACAGTCCGTCTAATCCAACAGGCTCTATTTTCTCAGAGAAAGCATTGAAGGCTGTTGCCGAGATGGCTCTTGCCGGAAATTGGGTTGTTATTTCCGATGATATTTATGACACCATTGTCTATGACGACGGACCGCTTCCCCATATCCTCAATATTGAGCCAAAGCTGAAAGATCAGACTATTATACTGAATGGTGTTTCAAAATCCTTTGCGATGACAGGGTGGCGAATCGGATATTCACTCGGGCCCCAGCATATTATTGCCTCAATGAATAAAATCCAGAGCCAGTCCACATCAAATCCGTCTTCTGTTGCCCAGAAAGCTGCCCTGGCAGCCGTTTCCGGTCCCCAGGATTTCCCGTTAAAAATGAAGGAGTCCTTTCTGCCCCGGAGAGATTTTATTATTCAGGAATTGACATCTATTGATGGGGTGACATGTGTTGTCCCCGGCGGAGCATTTTACGTATTTCCAAACCTTTCAAAGTATTACTCGAAATCATTCGAGGGGAAACAGTTGAAGGATTCTCTCGGAATGTCAGAGTATCTTCTGGAGAAAAGTTTCCTGGCAACAGTGCCCGGTGTGGCTTTCGGGGCTGATGAGTTTGTCCGTTTTTCCTTTGCAGCCTCAATGGAAGAAATAAAAGAGGGAATGACCCGCCTGAAGAAAGCGTTGTCTGAACTTTCCTGATTGGGTTCTTACCTGGGCTCGCTGAGGGCCCAGGTCCATGTATCTAATGCTCTTTCGCGGGAGACTGCTTTCTGGCCGCTCTGGGTATAACACTGGTATGCCCAGCCTTCGTCTGTTTGAAATATTCTTATGACACCCAGGTTGGGGTGATTGTAGAATCCTTCTTTGAATGGTCCATCCATTTTGCTTTCCTGGTCTTAATGCCGTGCTGAATGTATTCTGATATCTCCTGTTAACAAGCTATCATCGTATAGTGTTTAGGGTACTTTGAAAAATTAGGATTTTCGTTCAAGATCAAGGCGTACGAAAAATTTTACCAC
>JACNJZ010000061.1 GCA_014382295.1 Candidatus Desulfobia pelagia
CTCCTGGTTTTATTGATGCTTTTTCAACTGACAAAATTATTTTTGACCACGAAGAGCACGAAGGACACGAAGTTTTTTATGTTTTCTCTTCGTGTTCTTCTGGTGCTTTTCATTTAAGAGCAGCTGTCTGGATCGCAGGCTCGGCCTTTGAAGCTGAAGAGAAACTTCAGGCCTTTTTTGACTTTATCTGAAAAAATCTTTTCTGAAAAGACAGCACCCACAACCTTTTTGTTGATTTCGGCAATGGTGGGGTATGGATGTATCGATCCTGCAAGTCCGGAGAGTTTCAGGCCGCCGTTCAGAACAGCCACCCATTCGGCCAGGAGATCACCGGCATGGGGGCCAAGAATCTGGACGCCGATGGGTTTGCCTTTTTCGCCGATAAGCAGCTTGATCTTGCCTGTCTCTTCTCCTTCGGCAAGACAGCGGTCATTGTCCATGACGTTTTCAGTCCAGACACGGTAGTCTACGCCGGCAGTCTGGGCCATCTTCTCATTCATGCCGATGCTTGCCAGCTCAGGGCCGGTATACGTGCACCAGGGCATCCATTTGTAATCCGTTTTGCGGGGAAGATGAAAAACAGCGTTGCTGACGACGATTCCGCCTTCATAACCGGCTGCGTGGGTAAACTGGTAACCGCCTATGACATCACCTGCTGCATAAATATGCTTCTGGCTGGTTCGCAGCCTGTTGTCCACTGCAATTCCTTTTCGACTGGAGTCAACGCCAATGTTCTCAAGTCCAAGGCCCTTAGTGTTGACAGAACGACCCAGGGCAACAAGAATTTCAGAGGCGGTTACATCAATATCTTCACCGGAGGCATTAGTAATGGCGACCTGCCGGTTGTTTCCCAGATCTCGGGCTTCTTTCATGGTGCAGCCAAGGTGGAAGGTGACTCCTTCCTCTTCGAGCACCTTCATGACTTCATCGGCCATGTCTTTGTCTTCTTTGCTGAGTATCTGGCCGCTGCGCTGCAGAACTGTCACTTTGCTGCCAAGGCGGCAGAATGCCTGGGCCATCTCTATGGCTATGGGGCCGGCGCCCAGTATGATCAGTGATTCGGGAAGGGTCTCCAGGGAGAAAATTTCCTTGTTGGTGAGGTAGGGCACCTGGTCAAGCCCTTTGAGCGGAGGAGCAGCAGGTGAGGAACCGGTTGCTATCAGCCATGTTTTAGCTGTGATGGCTTTTCCGTCCAGATCCACTGTGTGCTCGTCGGTAAAACGGGGCAAGCCAAAGGCAACTTTTACGCCGAGCTGGCAGAACCGTTCCACTGAATCATGTTTCTGGATGATACCGATGACATCTTGTATTCTTTGCGCAACCTTGCGAAAATCAACAGGTCCTGGATCCACAGCAGGAAGACCGAATCTGTCAGCATGTTTCATGAGATGGTAGACATGGGCTGTCCTGATAAGGGTCTTGCTCGGAACGCATCCAAAATGTAGGCAGTCGCCTCCAAGCTCCTTTTCCTTTTCAATCAGCAGCGTTTTTGCACCAAGCTGAGATGCTCCTGACGCAACGGTTAATCCGGCAGCGCCGCCACCGAGAATTGCAATGTCATAATCAAAATCAGCCATGTTCTTATTCTCCTGATTGAAGAGTTGTTTTTTTCCTGCGGAAGAATCCCATAGTTTTTTTTACAGTGATGGGGAAGAGGCCCAGGATGACAAAAGATGCAATCAGCCCGGGTGACAGGATGCCACCAAGGGAATCTATCTTTGCTAGTTCCTTGCCGGCGTTGACATAGACCATTGTGCCGGGAATCATCCCAAGTTGAGAGACCCAGAAATAGGTGATGAGCGGCATCTTTGTCAGGCCGAGCAAAAGGTTAACGATGAAAAATGGAAAAACCGGAATCAATCTGACAGTAAAAAGATAAAAAGCTCCCTCTTCCTCTATTCCTTTGTTGATGGCTTTCAGTTTATCGCTGAATTTCCCCTGAACACTGTCCCGAAGCAGATAGCGCGAAACAGCACAGGCAATGGTGGCGCCAATGGTGCTGGCAAAGGAAATGACGATGGTTCCCACGGTGAATCCGAAAAGGCCGCCGCCGGCAAGTGTCATGATGACTGCTCCGGGAAGGGACAGGGCGGTCACCGCTATGTATATTGCCATATAAGCGGAGATGACAGTCAGCCTGTTCTCAAGATAGAGCTGCTGGAGAGATTCCTGTGATTCCTTGATATAGGAAAGGGTGAGATACTGCTTTAGATCAAAATAATAGAAGAGAAAAACAGCGAGAATGCCGGCCAGTACAATAAGCAGTCGCTTGATGAGTGTGCTGTCCATTAAAAGGTCCCGTAGATGATGATTGATTGTTAAGTAATGACATAAGTTTGCAGAACATGCAATATGAGTGGACTTATGGGAGCGATATCGGCCTGTCGCTAATAGCGAGATTATCCAGGGGGCTGCGCACTCCATGCATGGAGGGGGGGATCTCTGCGAAAGTTCCACTGCCCCATCTCTTTAACATATTCTGAGAATTTTGACGGGGGTAAAATATCTAGGGAATCTGAGAAACAACAACGGGGTCAGGTTCATAGGGGGGCAACTTGGTTCGGAGTTAGCAGTAAAAAATCACAAATTTATTGACCCCGGTATAACTAGTGGTAATAATAAAAGCATAACTGCTACCACTCAGGAGGTGAGCCATGGCATCTAGCGTAAAAACAGCCATATCAATGCAAAAAGAATTGTTCAATGAAGTTAACAAGTTAGCAAGCGAACTGCACGTTTCCAGAAGCAAACTTTTCGTAATGGCAGTTCAGGACTTCATCAAAAAAAATGAGAGTCATAATCTACTTAACCAAATAAACAGTGCTTTCAGCGATTCTCCCGATTCGGAAGAAGTCAAGGTTCATAGCCATATGCGCAAAAAGCATATGAAGAACCTTGAGAGGGAGTCATGGTAATCGAACAAGGAGAAATTTATTGGGTTGATCTTGGTGAACCATTTGGATCAGAGTCAGGCTATAAGCATCCTCATGTTGTTATCCAAAACAACGTATTTAATGTCAGCAAAATAAATACGGTTGTCATGTGCTCCCTAACATCCAACCTAAAAAGGGGCTTGTCGCCAGGAAATGTAATTTTGCAAAAAGGCGAAGCCAATCTGCCCAAGAAGAGCGTTGTTAATATTACTCAAATTTATACCGTCAACAAAAATGACCTTTGCGAGAAGATTGGCAAGCTGAACGACGAAAGGATCAAGGAAGTCCTATTAGGATTTCAGCTACTTACAGAGCCAAGAGACTTATAACCTCAAGGTAGCCTTAATACAACTGGAACTTACTTTAACCCCGGCTAGGCGCGCCTCTTAGCTTTGCGTTATAATGCTTGGGACTTCGACGAATATTTTCTGAAGGTGTAAAAACTGGAAGGGAAATCTATGGGAGTTTTTTGTAAACGTCTTTTGTGTGTCCAACTTTTACAATTAAAATGACCAATCTATCATCATGAATTTCATATATTATAAGGTAATCGCCAGATCGAACTTTATGAAAAGAATTATCCCCTTTCATCTTAGTAGTATTCGGGGCCGGCAAGTTGCTTCCAAGTTCTTCAGTTTTCTTTTTAATTCGTACCAAATCCCGTTTGGGGAAACGCTTTAAGCTTTTCAGTACAGCAGGCCGAAATTCTACAAAATACTGCATAGTTTAAAGTCCCAGTTGTTTCCATACTTCTTCGGCAGAAATATTTTCCCCAAGTTCTGCAAGAGCTTTTTTAGCATCTTTAATGTCAATATGGTCTTCAATTTGTCGAAGCAATTGAAGTTCATCCATAGAAACCAAAGCGGCGATTTCTTGCCCTCTTCGGGTCAAGACAATAGGCTCTTTGCCATAGGCAACTTTGTTAACTATATCAGCAAAATTTTTTCTGGCTTCTGCGGTAGTAATTGTCATGGTCATGCGCCACCTCCTTTTTGTACTTTATGTGCAAAATGTACAACAGGTACTTGTTGGTGTCAACTATGATTAGTAAAATTAAAAAAAACATTATAGGGTACTTTGAAAAATTAGGATTTTCGTTCAAGATCAAGGCGTACGAAAAATTTTACCATAGGCATATGTTTGATATCGGAGTCTCTTGAAAAAAGGGACGGATTTATTGAAATAACCCATGAGCCAAACGGCGAAAATCGCGCCACTGTCTTCTGGTACTCTTCGCTAACATGAAAAAGGCCAACAGGAGGATTTGGTATGCAAAGCAGCAAAATGTTTGAACCGCTCGCAATTGGTAAACTTCACTTGAAAAACCGAATCGCTATGGCGCCAATGACAAGGGGGCGTGCTGGAAAAGAGCGTGTGCCTAATGACCTTATGGCTGAGTATTATTTCCAGAGAGCAGGTGCAGGCCTTCTGATAACTGAAGCGACAGTGATTTCAAAACAGGGTGTTGGGTGGATTGATTCCCCAGGGATTTTTAATGATAAAATGGTCGAGGGCTGGCGAAAAGTCACGGAAAAAGTCAAACCAACAGGCACCCATATCATCTTACAACTTTGGCATTGCGGCAGAGCATCGCATAGTGATTTTCATAATGGGAACCTTCCTGTTTCTGCTTCCGCAGTGAAGTTAAACGGTGACCACATCCATACACCTCTAGGCAGTAAATCCTATGAAACCCCACGCCCATTGACCGTGGATGAAATCAAGGAAACAGTCAATGATTATCGAAAAGCTGCAGAAAATGCAAAAGCCGCTGGTTTTTCTGGTGTAGAGGTGCACGGCGCTAATGGATATCTAATTAATCAATTCCTTGATGCCACTACAAATCATCGTGAAGATCAATACGGTGGCAGTTTTGAGAACCGATTTCGTTTTTTTAGAGAGGTGCTGGAGGCGGTCCTTGAGGTATGGTCGCCAGATCAAGTTGGAGCCCGTATCTCACCAAACGGGGTTTTTAATGATATGGGCTGTGATGACTATCGGGAGTTATTTCTGTATGTCGCTAAAGAGATAAATAAATTAAAACTTGGCTATCTGCATATCATGGATGGCTTGGCCTTTGGCTTTCATGAAAAAGGTGAGCCAATGACCTTGGCGGAATTCCGACCGCTTTTTCAAGGCGTTATTATTGGGAACTGCGGTTATACCAAGGAGACCGCTGAAGAGAGAATTACTGAAGGAAATGCAGATATTATAGCCATTGGCCGGCCTTTTATAACCAACCCCGATTTGCCAGAAAGATATAGGAATAATTGGCCTTTGACTCCTGCTGATGATATGTCACTCTGGTATACACCCGGCCCTGAAGGATATACCGAATATGCGCCTTATAAACCATTTTCAAATGAAAAATAATACGCCTGTAGAAGAGATACATTCACGCTGGAAAAAATATAGAGAATTTCTCCGGAAAGACTTTCCTCAAGCTGAAGGGGCATTTGTTTTTTCTCGATTAAATATATTTTATTTTACTGGCACTTTCGCCAATGGTGTTTTTTGGCTCCCAGCAGAAGGTGAACCAATTTTATTTTGTAGGCGTGGGGCTGAACGAGCAGAATTAGAAACCCCAATAAAGAATATTGTTCAGTTCAACTCTTACGGAGATATTGAGAAAACTTTTAAAGATTTCGCCATTAATGTGCCTTCCCAAATTGCAACAGAGATGAATGGGTTATCATGGTCACTCTCAAAGAGCCTTATAAGGTATTTGCCAGATATCGAATTTATTCCTGGTGATAAGCTAATTTCAATGACTCGTGCAAAGAAATCTGAATGGGAGTTGCAAATATTACGTGAAGTAGGGAAAAAGCATAACAAATGTTTAACTCAGCTATTGCCGCCTTCCCTTCATGAGGGCATTAATGAATTGCAAATATCGCATAAAATTTCCGCTATATTTTATTCTGAGGGACATCATGGGGTATTGAGAATGGAAACATTTGGTGAAGAAGCTTTTTTAGGCCACATTGCATTGGGTGACAGCGCTAATTATCCAAGTGTTTTTAATGGTCCTGTCGGTCTTCGCGGAGCTCATCCAGCTGTTCCATTTATGGGTTCAGAAAAAATAAAATGGGAATCAGGAATGCCCCTTATTATCGATAATGGATTTACAATTGGTGGGTATCAAACAGACAAAACCCAAGTGTACTGGCTTGGCAACAAAAGTACTATTCCAGAGTCTATTCAAAGTGCCCACAATTTCTGTGTAGAAATGCAAGCCATGCTTGCCGAGCAATTATGTCCAGGTTCAATACCCAGTAACTTGTGGGTTCAGTGCGATAAAATTGTCTCTAAAAGTCCCTGGGCAAATGGGTTTATGGGCCTGGGAAACAATAAGGTGAATTTTGTTGGTCACGGTATTGGCCTGGCCATTGACGAATATCCAGTATTAGCTAATGGCTTTGATTTACCATTAGAAGAAGGCATGGTGCTGGCTATCGAACCCAAAATTGGTATACCAGGCATTGGAATGGTTGGAACGGAAAATACTTTTGAGGTTACCATTAATGGCGGAAAGCCATTAACTGGAAATAATTACGAAATAATAACAATATAGCCAATAAAAACATGTCGTTAAGTGAATTTGAAATTAAGCGAATTGAAAAAATAGTTGGGGCGTTTATTGAAAACAAACGTCCTCCAGTCCATATCCGTAATCAGCTGGATTTGGGTTATAGTATTACAGGTCAAAGCGTAGAAATATTCGAAATCCGCCCAGTCTGGAATAATCCAGAAAAAAGGATTACATTACCTGTCGCAAAAGCAACTTACGTCAAAAAGAGCAATATATGGAAAGTATATTGGCAAAAAGCAGATTTGAAATGGAACGGCTATGAACCAAACCCACAAGCAAAAACCATTGAGCAATTTGTTGCTATCGTTGAGGAAGATGCATATGCATGTTTCTGGGGATAAAAAAGCTAAAAGAAACCATTAAAAACAAACACCTGGCAATGCGCCTAATTACGACGCGCGAGCCCGCTGGCTTTATCGGCTTCAGTCAAATCAATATCAACTCTAGTTACAAAAAAAAAACAAAGGAGAACGAATTTATGGATCCAGAGAAAATAATGGACAGCTTGTCAAAAGAATTAAATGCTGCAATAAAAGCGATGTCAAAGGCTAAAACAGTTGAGGAAAAAGTTGCATATAGTCATGTAGTAAAAAATATCAGCGAATCATTGGGCGTTTTTCTCAGTGCAGTAAGTGACATGATGGCACTTGATTATGAGGATGATGATCAATTCTAAAAATATCTTTTATTCCTTGCCACAAAAAACAATGGAGATTGTAACTATTCAGCAAAAAAGCTTATAGTTTCGAAAACCACATAACTGTAACTGCCAAGCAGTGCTCCACATGCGCACAAGCAGGCCGCCGAACTATATACTTATATGTGAGAAGGCCTGATCGTGTGTAGATGGGGTGCTGCTTAACATGTTATTGGAGATTGAAAATGGGGCCTGAGTATTTTTGGATGAGTGGAATGTGGATCTTCCCGGTCATTATGCTTGTTGTGATGCTGGGTGTTATTTATCTTATATTTGGACGCGGGACTTTTAGGGGGCCATGGTGCGGTAACGATCAAAACCAGGGCATTGTGAATGGTTCAGAATCTGCCATGGATATATTGAAAAAGAGATATGCCAAAGGTGAAATCACCAAGGAAGAATTTGAACAGATAAAAAGAGATATCCTGTGAGGGGAAGATAAAAGATGTTGCAGTTATTGATATGGGTATGGACATTTTGAACTTTTTGTACCCGAAAGGGATGCAATTTCCTCAGGGTGTCCAATCCTGAAGAAAAAACAAATAGAGAAAGGGTTGTAATTCGCAGTCAAGGAGTCTAACAAAGGCACCTTTAAGCGGACTGCTGTCAATACTGAACTGTTTACAATTTTAACGATATAATCGATATTATTACGCAACGCTTTGACGCGTAACGGATCTCATATTTTTCACGAGACTATTTATGATTCATCTGACTAACATCAGCAAACAGCATGGCAACCAGGTCCTTTTCACCAATGCAAGTTGTCAGGTTCTTCCCGGTGTTCGCACTGGCCTGGTTGGCCCCAACGGTGCTGGAAAAAGTACCATTTTTCGTCTGATCACTGGCGAGGAGGAGGCAGACAGCGGAGAGATCTCCTGTTCGAAGAAAACGGTAATTGGCTATTTCTCCCAGGAGGTTGGCGAGATGGCCGGTCGTTCAGCTCTTGAGGAAACAATGTCTGCTGTGGCCAAGGTTATGGAGTTGGGACAGGAGATTAAGGAGATGGAAGAGGCCATGTCCCATCCCATGCCTGATGACGAGTTGGCTGCCCTTCTGGAGCGCTATGGAGATGCCCAGGAGGAGTTTGAACATAGGGGTGGCTATGATCTGGAAACTCGGGCACAGGCCGTTCTTACCGGACTCGGCATTGGGCCTGATGATTTTCATCGGCCGGTTGAATCCTTCAGCGGTGGTTGGAAGATGCGCATCGCGCTGGCCAAGATCCTGACGATCAATCCGGATGTCCTGCTTCTGGATGAGCCTACCAACCATCTGGACATCGAGTCTATCCTCTGGCTCGAGGAGTGGCTCAAGAACGAATTCAAGGGTGCCGTACTCATGACCAGCCATGACCGTACCTTCATGAATTCCATCGTCAGCAGGATCACCGAGGTGGCTAATAAAACGGTCACCACCTACAGTGGTAATTATGACTTTTACCTGCGTGAACGTGAGATTCGCCGGGAGCAACTTCAGGCCAGCCATCGTCGCCAGCAGGAGATGCTTGCCAAGGAGGAGGATTTTATCGCCCGTTTTGCAGCGCGCGTCTCCCATGCCGCCCAGGTGCAGTCGCGTATGAAAAAGCTGGAAAAGATTGAACGTATCGAGCTGCCCCCCGAACAGAGGGTCATCCGCTTCGAATTTGCCGAGCCGCCTCGTAGTGGTGATGATGTTGTGGCCATGGAGGACCTTGCCAAGACCTGGGTTCTCGAGGACGGAAGCGAAAAAAAGGTGTTCAGCGGGGTTTCCGGCATGATCCGGCGCCAGGAGAAAATTGCGGTGGTCGGGGTGAATGGTGCCGGGAAATCCACTTTTTTAAAGGTCCTGGCCGGAAAGACAGAACCAAGCAGTGGCAGCGTTGCTCTGGGAGCCAACGTCGATGTGGGTTACTTCAGCCAGCATTCTCTCGACATTCTGGATAGAAATAAGACAGTATTTGATACGGTGCAGGATGCCATGCCTCAGGCCCATATTGGAACGGTTCGTAATTTGTGTGCCGCTTTTCTTTTTCAGGGTGATGATGTGGACAAGCGGATCGAAAACCTCTCCGGCGGCGAAAAAAGTCGGGTTGTTTTAGCCACCCTCCTGGCTCGCCCCCTTAATTTTCTGATC
Organism: Candidatus Desulfobia pelagia; assembly: GCA_014382295.1. Lineage (GTDB taxonomy): Bacteria > Desulfobacterota > Desulfobulbia > Desulfobulbales > SURF-16 > Desulfobia > Desulfobia pelagia. The sequence continues at coordinate 9,338 of JACNJZ010000061.1, forward strand.
CTGGATGAGCCTACGAACCATCTGGATATGCAGTCCCGCGAAATTCTGCTTGAGGCACTGAAGAAATTCGCAGGTACTGTAATCCTGGTGAGCCATGATCGCCATTTCCTGCGCTCCCTGGTCGATCACGTCATGGAAATTGATCACGGCGAGATGCGTCTCTATGGCGGTGATTACGATTATTACCTGCAGAAATCGGCAGCCATGAAAACCTGATTTTTTTTCTGTCCTGCCGTCCTTCTGAAATACTGTTCAGGCTACTACATCGACAAGAGCCCCTCCTAACTCTTTGATCCTGGCATCGATCATTTCCAGAGCCTTCTCGTAGGTCTGGTAGCTGATCTCAGGCAATTTCCCGCCCCAGGCTTCTTCGGCATCTTGAAAACCTTTTTGAACACCTTTTCGCCCAGCCTGTAGGCGCTCAAGGTTATCTCCAGCTCCGGAGAGGACAAAGTCGGCGATACGCTCAGCGGTCTTTGTAACGCCAAAGTAACCGTCCTCGGCAATCAGGATTTGGGCCTCATCGGGGCTTAGGTCGGACAGAGGTTTACCGTTATACTGAAGGTTCACAAGATCAAGTCCATCCCCGGTGGTCTGTTGCTCCAGGACGGACTGTTTTTCAAAATTTTCTGTGGTCTCATTTTTGACAACCAGAAGAAATTCAACCAGTTTGGCCTTCATGGAAAGCTTTACATTCTCACCCACGGCTTTTTTCGAGCTTTGCCCTCGCTTTTCCTCAGGGGAGAGCTCTTTGGTATATTTTTCTTGCATTGCTTTGACTGAAGGGTCTTGAAGTTTTGTTTTTCCGATTTCCGTCATAGCCTACCTCCTTGAAAAAATTTTACAAAAATGAAGTCTTAAAGGTACCTTAGAAAATTAGGATTTTTGTTTGCTAGCAAGGAATGCCAAAATTAAAAAGCACCCACATGGGCATAAACTCCGCATACCGACAGTGAGCACTTTTCATTTTGGAAAAGACACCGCTAGCGAGCAAAAAGTCAATTTTTCAAGGTTGCCTTAAAAACAATATAAGGCCTAAGAGGCATAATGGAAACAGGAGGATAGTTTTTCCTTATGGGTCAGTAGAAACTGATGATCAAATAGGTACGATATTTTTCTGTTGAAAGAATGAAGTAAACATGGAAGTGTTCATGGTACTAAGAGGTGTGGAAAAGATTTATGCGTAACAGGTTGGGATTGGTAAAGGTGGTCTGCAATTAGTTTGAAATTCTTTTCTTTTCTCGTGAGACAAACAGGTGGTAAATAAGAAAATATGAGCTTACGTACCCGGATATATAATTTGTTTGAAATCCGTGGAGCAGAAGAAGTTGCTGCCCGCGTCTTGAATGTATTGTTGATGTTCTTGATTCTTGTCAATGTGCTTGCGGTTATTTTAGAAACTGTAGAAGAGTATCGCATTCAATACGGTATGTGGTTCAGGTATCTGGAGATCGGATCAGTAATTGTCTTCACCTTTGAATACATGCTCAGGGTGTGGTCTTGCGTGGAAAATTCGTCTTACGGCGGTGGATGGTGGGCAAGACTCCGTTACATGCGCTCGCCCATGGCAGTGGTTGACTTGCTGGCAATACTGCCTTTCTTCTGCAGCATGCTGTTCTCTATTGATACTCGAATGTTACGGGTTTTCAGATTGTTTCGAGTTTTCAAGTTGTCGCGCCATTTTTCTGTACTTGAAGTGTTGGGTAACGTATTCAGGAGCGAAGCCAAGGCTCTGCTGTCGGCAATCTTTATCATGATGATTCTTGTGGTCCTTTCGTCAGCAGGGATGTACGTTGTCGAGCGTTCAACGCAACCCGAGGTGTTTAGCAGTATCCCGCGTGCCATGTGGTGGGCCGTTGTCACCCTGACCACAGTTGGCTACGGAGATGTGGTTCCGGTCTCCCTGGCGGGGAGACTTTTGGGGGTCGTTATTACGATACTTGGTGTTGGCATGGCGGCCCTTCCCGGCGGGATTCTTCGCTCTGGCTTTTCCGGCGGACTCGCCGCACCGCGGAGAGCGTTTGAAAATTCCGCGGCCAAGGTTGGTATGGGGTGGGGAATGACATATCACAGTCAACGCCAACTCATTAAAATCCGTAATGAGCTGGGACTCGAGCGTGGTGAGGCAAAGCAGTTATTGAAAAAAGTTGTACTTGAACATCAGTTGTCAGAACAGGGGGAGGAAGATGTATGCCCCCATTGCGGGAAAATCCTTCATTAACCCCTGAGGGAATAGGGTGTGAAGGGATGCCGTCAAGGTGGAAAAGGTATTCAGATTCCTGGTTTGTAATCTGTTGGACTTGGATCAGGGGCGTGTTCTTCTCTGTTTTTTCTTTTGTGGGCTGAATAACTGTGCAAGAGCCATCCGGCAATGATGCCAATTGCAAGGACACAAAAAATCAAAACCGACCGGGCAATCGAAAAAGACCAGATGAGAAACTGGATTTCGACGATAGCGACATTCTGGACAACAAATAAGACAGCAAGACCAATGAGTGATAAACTGAAAATGAGTTTGAAATTCATTTTGGCTCCATAGTTATAATGTTTTTTACCGCAAAAAATATCGGTGATTTCTTCTTTTTTTGACTTGGCAGGGCTTATAAGTCATGATCGAGGCAAGATACAGTATGCTATTTCAATATGATCCTGGCATCTGCGGCGATGCAGCCTCCCTCATTACAGAATAGGGGGTTGATGTCTATAGATTCAAAGGAATTCTCAATGTGCATGATGATTTTTGAAAAGATGACAAGGGTTCTGGCAAGAGCCCCTATATCTGCAGCAGGTTTTCCTCGGTAGCCATAGAGGAGCTTTTTTCCTTTTAGTTCGTCAAGCATGGCAGAGACGTCATTATGAGCCAAAGGAGCCATGCGGATGGATGAATCCTGGTATATTTCAACCCCGGTACCGCCAATGCCAAGCAGAACAACCGGGCCGAACTGTGTGTCGTTTTTGGCTCCGACAATGAGTTCCACGCCTTTTACCATCTCTTCGATGAGCATGCCGGCAAACCCTGGCAAAGCTTGAAAACGCTCAAAAATCGTTTCAAGTTCGTCTTGGCTTGCAATGCCGACAGCAACACCATCGTACTCTGTTTTATGGATAATTTCAGTGGAGACAATTTTGGCAACCACTGGAAAGCCAATCTTATTAGCGATAGATACGGTTTCGTCCAGAGTGTGAGCAACGTTGTATTTCGGCACAGCTATGCCGGCAAGGCTGAAGATCTTTTTAGCGTCAGGCTCGAGGACCCATCCATTTTCTTTTGATTTGTGAAGGATCTCTTCAATTCTTTTTTTATTACGCATTTCTTTTTGTCCCGATCGCTTTTGCCATAAGCACAGCACCTTCAATGGAGGAAGAGACTGGCACTTTATTGAGTTCAAAACCTTCTATGAGCATACGATATTTATCAACATGGGGGACATAGGCCACAAGAGGTTTGCCAAATTTTCGGTAGATCAAGCTGACACGGGCACCAAGGTCAGATGAAATACCGGGAACGTAGGGAAGGATCAAGAGAAGAATACAGTCGATTTCATCTGAGCCGCTTAGAATCTCTACTGTCTGTACAAAATCATATTCTTTGGCACTGCCAGTGAGGTCAATCGGATTACCGATGGATGCAATTGACTTTACATTTTCGGAGAGGACTTCTTTGAGTTCTTTTTGCAGGGTTTCTGACAGAACAGGAACTTCCAGGCCATGGTGTGTGCAGGCGTCTACTGAAAGGGCGCCGTGGCCTCCACTGGCAGAGACAACTCCGATTTTTCTTCCGCTTGATTCTGAATAACAGCTTAAAGCCTCACAGTAATTAACAAGTTCAAATTCATCTTGGGCCACGAAAATACCGTGTTGTTTGCACACGCCCTCGAATACTTTGTAGTCTCCGGCAAGAGAAGCTGTATGGCTTGAGACCGCCCGGCTTCCCTGTTCTGTTTTTCCTGATTTGATAACAACAACGGGTTTGGGACACAGGGCGGCCTTTTTGACAAAATGTCGGCCTTCATTTTCTTTGAATCCTTCAATGTAGAAGGCTATGACATCTGTTTCCGGGTCATGGGAAAAGTGTTCAAGGAGTTGTATCTCGCGGATAAGTGCTTTGTTGCCGATGCTTATGGCTGAGCTGATGCCGATTCCTTCGTCTGCAAATTTAACTAGCAGGTCGACCAGGATACCACCGCTTTGGCTTATAATGGCGACATTTCCTGAGGGTGGCTGAACAACCCGCTCTGACGGGAGGAAAAAGGTGTCAATAAATCCAGGGCAGAAAGAGCCAAGGCAGTTGGGACCGATGACAGGGAAGTTATCTTTGGATGCTGCTTTAATGAGCGCATCCTGCAGATCATGACGGCCCACCTCAGCAAATCCACCGGAAATGACAATTGCTCCTTTGACGCCTGCCTTAATGCACTCGGAAATTATCAGGGGGACCAGATCAGCACGTACGGCAATGACAGCAAGATCAATAGCTTCGGGGATTTTTGAGATAGAGGAGAAAACCTCTTGGCCCAATAATTCGCCACCCTTGGGGTTTACGGGAAAAATTCTGGCGGGATAGCGAAGCAGATTCTTGCTGAATATGACATTTGCAGGATGCTGGTCACTCGAATATGAAACTCCAATTACAGCAACGGTTTCTGGTCGAAAAAAAGAGGAAAAATCCATTATGAGCTCACAACGTCAGTAACGTTTGATTTTTATTTTCATACGAAAAAGTGCCCCTGTAAGGATCTCCAGGGTGCCAACCTCTCGCAATTGTTTGACTTTTAAATTCGTCGATACCTATAATAAAAAGAAAACATATATCTCTTTATGATAATGGTTAAACGAATGTTCTTCGTCTAGTTTGAGTTGAATTTTAACATTTGCATTAGATTTTTGCTTTGTAAAATAAAAGAAGGAAGGAAAAGAATCATGATCAGCCTCAGCAGACCTTCAGCGTTAAAGGCGGGCTTACCGCCAGGGACCCCGATTTATACAGGGGGCCAGACAGAGACCGAGATAAATATCAGTATCGTTGACTATGATAAGGAGAAGGCTACTTTTTTAACTTCTCAAAAAATTGAAGATTGCGCACTCTATAAAGATAAATCTACTGTGACCTGGATCAATATTGACGGGCTGCACCATGTCAATCTGGTTGAAAAGCTTTGTAGTTGTTTTGAGTTGCACCCATTGACAGTGGAAGACATCCTCAATACCACCCAACGTCCCAAGGTGGATGTGTTTGATGACTATGTGTATCTTGTTTTAAGAATGCATCATCACAACGAAGAAACCGGGGAGATAAACAGTGAGCAGGTAAGTTTTGTTCTAGGCAAGACGTTCCTGCTGACATTTCAGGAGACTGCGGGGGACTCTTTTGACTCGGTAAGAATAAGGATTAAACAGGATAAGGGCCGCATCCGAAAAATGGGTACTGATTATCTTGCTTATGTGCTTATGGACTCTATCGTTGACAATTATTTCACCGTCCTTGAAAAGGTAGGTGAAGACATGGAAGTGCTGGAGGATGAACTTGTCGAAAAGCCATCCACGGAAACGATGCAGACCATCCATTTCATGAAGCGGGAGATGATTTTGTTGCGGAAGAGCATCTGGCCCTTGCGTGATATGGTAAGCAGCCTGCGCCGGGATGAGATACCGCAGATAAGCCCTGATATATCAATGTTCCTGAATGATCTTTATGATCATACCATTCAGGTCATGGATACGATTGAAACATATCGTGATATGATTTCGGGAATGCTGGATATCTATCTTTCATCCATCAGTAACAGAATGAATGAAATTATGAAGGTGTTGACTCTTTTTGCCGCCATTTTTATCCCGCTTACCTTCATCGCCGGAATTTATGGTATGAACTTTAATGCAGAAAAAAGTCCGCTCAATATGCCGGAGTTGGGCTGGTATTATGGCTACCCTTTTGCCCTGGGTTTGATGGCTGTTGTCGGAGTCGGCATGTTAATTTATTTTAAAACACGGAAATGGTTTTAACCGGAACAGGTCCGGTTTTCAGCAAGAGTACCTGTCACATTCTGACCTGCAGTGTTATTCTTGAAATGTTTCTGGCGTATGACGGACAATCTCTGCGTCAATCAGATAAATAACGTCTTCTGCAATATTTGTTGCATGGTCCGCTATTCTTTCCAGGTGCCTGCCGACCGATAAAGCATGTAAAAGATAATTGATATGCTCCGGATTTTTGGGGATAGCATCTTTGATGCGAGAATACATTTCCTGGTTTTTGGCATCGACATCATCATCTTCTGAGCGGACCCGATAGGCAAGGGGCACATCCATGTTGACCAGAGAATCAATGCTTCTGGTAAGCATGCCTTCTGCCTGCAGTGCCATCCCGCCAATGTCGAAAGGGACTTCCACATCACTCTGAGCGGCAAGAAATATACCGCGTTCAGCGATGTTGACTGCTAAATCGCCAACCCTTTCGAGTTCATTGTTGATCTTCATGACGGTTACAATAAAGCGAAGATCTACGGCAACGGGTTGATGGAGAGCAAGGATGCGGAGACAGTCTTCCTCTATTTCAACCTCCATAACATCGATATCATTGTCATGGTCGATTATATCCCGGGCCATTTGTTCATCGCGTTTTATGATGGCGAGGGTTGCACGGTAAACCCGATCTTCGACAATCTCACCCATTTGAATGATTTTGTTTTTCAGGTTTTCAATATCTTTCTGTAAATGCCTGGACATATTTTTGCCCCCTTTGCTTATCCGAAACGGCCGGTAATATAGTCTTCCGTTTGTTTTTGTTTTGGTTTTGTGAAAATTTCTTTGGTCGGGCTGAACTCAACGAGATGGCCTTCATAGAAAAAAGCAGTTTCATCGGAAACCCTGGCGGCCTGCTGCATGTTATGGGTGACGATAACGATGGTGTAATCCGCCCGTAACTCGCCAATGAGATCCTCAATATGAGTGGTTGATTTCGGGTCCAGGGCAGAGGCCGGTTCATCCATCAGGAGGATCTTCGGGTCAACGGCCAAAGCCCTGGCAATACATAAACGTTGCTGCTGCCCTCCGGAAAGGCCCATGGCATTGTTGCTCAGGCGATCCTTGACTTCATCCCAGAGGGCGGCACGCCTGAGGCTTTTTTCAACAACTTCCGCCAGTTTTTTCTTGTCATTGAGTTTGTGAATTCTCGGGCCATAGGCAACGTTGTCAAAAATGGATTTAGGAAAGGGATTGGATTTTTGAAAAACCATGCCGACCTGCTTGCGAAGATCAACAATGTTCTCTTTTTCTCCATAAATGTCCCGATCACTAATCAGTACTTTGCCGGTGAGCCTGGTCTTGGGAATAATATCGTTCATCCGGTTGAGGCAGCGAAGAAAGGTTGATTTGCCACAGCCAGATGGGCCGATCAAGGCTGTTACCCTTTGCGGAGCAATATCCAGAGAAATATTGAAAAGGGCCTGGGCTGTCCCATAAAAAAAACTGACATCCATTGCCTGGATGATCGGCTTAGTGGTTTTTTGAGTACTCTTTTTTGTGTTTACCATTTGTATTTTTTCCGAAAATGAATGCGTAAGATAATAGCCCCCAAATTCATTCCTAACACCAGCATCAACAGGACAAGGGCTGTACCATATTGCAGGGGTAATACTTTTTCAGCCTCAGGATGCTGGGTTGCCAGGATATACAGATGATAGGGCAGGGCCATTACCTGGTCAAAAATGGAGTTGGGAAGTTTTGGAAGGAAAAAGGCGGCAACGGTCAAAAGAATAGGGGCTGTTTCGCCAGCCGCCCTGCCGATTGCAAGGATAGACCCGGTGATTATGCCTGATATGGAATAGGGCAGGACATTGGTGCGGATTGTTTCCCATTTAGTGGCGCCGAGGGCAAGACTTGCTTCCCTGAACCCGCGTGGTACCGCACGGAGAGACTCCTCGCTTGCTACAATAATGATGGGGAGAACCATGCAGGCCAGGGTGAGTGAGCCAGCCAGAATCGAGGTGCCGAACTGGCAAAAGATAACAAATAATCCCAGGCCAAAGAGGCCGTAGACGATTGATGGAACCCCTGCCAGGGTGATAATGGCCAGACGTATTAGTTCTGAAAAACGGTTTTGGTCGGCATATTCCGAGAGATAAATGGCACAGCCAACTCCCAGCGGCAGTGCCACTGCAATGGTGCCGATGGTGAGATAGACCGTGCCGAGGATTGCCGGCAGAATTCCACCTTCCGAACCGCTGCGCCGAGGGAAATCAGTGAGAAATTCCCAGTTGATAACCGGCAAACCATGCCTGATAATATCAAACAGGATATAGCCGACGCTGACTACGATGGCATAGGTTATCAGCCGCAAAAGATGATAGGATATTTTCTGTACGAGATCGCTGTTCATTGCGCCATACCGTATTTTTTCAGTACCAGTCGAGAGAGAATATTCAAGACAAAGGTGACGAGCAGGAGGACAATACCAATCCAGAACAGGGCTTGGTAATGATGACTGCCAAAGGGTACTTCGCCCATTTCCGCGGCAATAGTGGCGGTCATGGTACGGACCGAATCAAGGGGGAAAAAGGAGATGATTGCGGAGTTGCCACTGACCATCAGAACAGCCATGGTTTCGCCGATGACCCTGCCAATGCCAAGCATGATGGCGGCTATTATGCCGGGAAGGGCCGCAGGCACGGTGACTCTGAAGATCGTCTGAAGATCACTGGCACCCAGAGACAGGGAGGCCTGTTTGAACGATTTCGGGACGCTGGCCAGCGCGTCCTCGGAGATGGTGATAATGGTCGGCAGGGCCATGAGGGCCAAGAGCAGGGCTGCGGTTAGGGCATTGAGTCCGGAACTCAGTCCAAAGACGTTTTTTACCAGAGGGGCCAGCACAACCAGCCCGAAAAAGCCAAGAACCACCGAAGGGATACTGGCAAGAATTTCAATAAAGGGTTTCAGAATTTCCCTTTCAACAGGCTGAGCCACTTCCGCGATGTAAATGGCGCCAACAACGGATAAGGGAATTGAGATCAGCATGGCCAGCAAGGTCACTAATGAAGACCCGGCCACTAAAGGATAAATACCAAAGCGCTCCTCTTGAAATGAGACAGGAATCCACTTTGTATCAAAGAGTTTCCCGAGCCCTGGATCGAACCCGAAAGGGAATGCCTCCTTGCCCAGGAAGAGAAAAATCAGGGCAACAATGAGAATGCTGATGGATGCAGTACTGACAAGAAGCATCCGCATAAATTTGTCCATTCGCATTAACGTAGCCTTTTTAGAGTTACATCTCCACGTAGCCGGCAGCTCGAACTATGCTTTGCCCTGCGGCGCTCAAAGAGAAGTCAACAAATTCTTTAACAGTACCCTGTGGTTCGCCATTAGTATACAGAAAAAGAGGTCTGGCAATGGGATACGAGCCGTCTTTTATAGACTGGTCAGAAGGGGCTATAGCTTTTTCGTCGTTCCCTATACTGATGGCCTTGATTTTCTCAGAAGCCTCTTTGACATACCCGAGTCCCACATACCCTATTGCGCCCTTATCCGAGGAGACGGCCTGTACCAGAGCGGAAGTTCCGGCCAGGAGCCTGGCCCGAGGCGTGTAGTCCATTTTGTTCATGGCGTGTTCCTGAAAAAAGACATACGTGCCTGAGCTGGATTCTCTGGAGAAGACAAGAAGTGGCATGTCCACACCTCCAACCTCCCGCCAGTTTGTGATCTTTCCAGTGAATATATCCTGCAGCTGGGCCAGGGTGAGGGTATCTACCGTATTTTCTGGATTTACAATAACGGCAATGCCATCCATGGCGACTTTGAATTCCAGAGGAGTAACATTTCTTCCGGAGGCGAGTTCTTTCTCTTTATCATTGATATCTCTCGAAGACGCGCAGATATCAGTGGTGCCGTTGATCAGGCCGGCAATACCGGTACCGGATCCACCGCCGGTAACGGAAAGGTCCACACTCGGGTGGAGTTTCATGAATTCTTCGGACCAGGCGCTGACCAGATGTACCATGGTGTCTGACCCTTTAATGGTTAAATAACCCGCCTCCGCCTTACTTACTTTTTTTTCCTGATCTGAAGAGCCGCACCCGGAAAAGCCAAATAACAGGAAAACGAGATAAATGGAAATAATATAACGCATGGTTGCTCCCTCTCGGTTTATACGTATTTAAATCAGCAGGTTTGCTTTTTACCAGTTTACCGTGAACTTGCCAGATTCATACTCGTGGTAAATATACCACAGATATACATTTATTCTATATGAAAGAAATTTAGGGATTCTTTCCAGAGCTGACCAGGGCCTGTGAGTAAAATTTTTGAACATACTCCTTTACCATCCGGCGGGCTGAAAAGTGGGAACCGGTCTGCTTGATGGCGTTTTTCATTACTTTCACCCAGCCGACAGGAATACCATCTTCAGAGGTATCGTAATATAATGGAATAATCTGTTGTTCAATAATTTCATATATGGCATTGGCATCCACCAGGGATCTGTCCCCAGTAATGGGCTCATCGCCGAAGGCCCAGCCGTTATTGCCGCTGAAGCCTTCAAGCCACCAGCCGTCGAGAATGCTGAGGCTCGGCACCCCGTTGAGCGAAGCCTTCATGCCGCTGGTTCCGCTTGCCTCCATGGGCGGGATCGGGTTGTTGAGCCAGACATCGACTCCATGAACAAGGTACTGTGCAAACTGCTCGCCGTAATCCTCGACAAAGGCAATCCGGCCGGCGAACTCCGGATCCTTGGCGATAGTGACTATTTTCTGCAGAATCATCTTGCCTGGATGATCGTCTGGGTGGGCCTTGCCTGCAAAAATTATCTGCAGGGGCTTCCAGCGATTTTTGAGCATCTTTTTCAGACGTTCGCTATCCAGAAAAATGAGATCCGCACGTTTGTACGTGGCAAAGCGGCGTGCAAAGCCGAGGGTCAATACGGATGGGTCCAGCATGGCGCCGCCGGCAATGACCATTGAAGGATTGACCTGGTCAATGGACCAGCGCTGCCGAGCCCGTTCCCTGATCACATTAAGCAGTTTGATTTTCAGCCAGACATAGGTTTTCCATAACTCCTCATCCGGGATATTATCTATCTTTTCCCAGATCGATGGATCGTCATGCCTCTCCAGCCAGCCATAAGGCAGATACTTATTAAACAGGAGTTCCATTTTGGGTTCAATCCAGGTTGGCACATGGACACCGTTGGTAATCGCCTCGATAGGCCCGTCCTCTGCCGACTTGTCGCTCCAGAGATTGTGCCACATCCGGTTGGCAACTTCCCCGTGTTTCTGGCTGACACCGTTTTTGTATCCGGCGAGCCTGAGGGCAAAGGCGGTCATGTTAAAGCCAAGTGGTTCGTCGGGGTTGGTGCCGAGCTGCAGAAAGGTTTCTCGGTCAAGTCCCAGGGAGTCCCAGAATTTACTGAAATATTTTTCAATCAGCGGAAAAGGAAAGATGTCATGGCCAGCTGGTACCGGGGTGTGGGTGGTAAAAATCGTTGTTTCCCGAACCTTATCGAGAGAGTCCTCAAGGGACAAGCCCTGGAGGATTCGATCCCGGACCCTCTCCAGTAATGAAAAGGCAGCATGCCCCTCATTGAGATGGACAACAGCATGTTCGATACCCAGTGCCTGCAGGACTTCGGCGCCGCCTATGCCAAGCACGATTTCCTGGCGGAGCCTCAGTTCAAGGTCGCCAGCATACAGCCTGGCAGAGATTCCGCGGTTCCATGGGTCATTCTCTTCTATATCGGTATCAAGAAGATAGAGGGGGACGCGGCCGACGCTAACCTTCCAGACTGCGACATGGATCGGTGGTTCGATAACCGGAACCCTGACAACAAGGGGGCTGCCGGCGTTATCAATCACTCTCGAGATGGAGGCAGCCTCCCGGTCCAGCTTAAACTGGACGCTTTCCTGCCAGCCGTCTGCGCTTACCCTTTGACTGACATATCCTTCCGGATACATGAAACCAACGCCAACCAGAGGGATATTGAGATCACTGCATTCTTTGAGATAGTCACCAGCCAGAAAACCCAGACCACCGGCATAAAAAGGCAACGAATGATGCAGTCCAAACTCTGCAGAAAAATAGGCGATGACCGGAGTGTCGTGGGGGCAGTTGTTGTGCAGCAGGGAACATGTCTTGACAGCCATATACTCCCGGAACTGCGAGAGAACGTCGTCATAGTGAGCGAGAAACTCTTCATCCCGGCTTGCTGCCAAAAGCTGTTCCGGCGGCATTTCCTTGAGCATCTTGTCGGGGTTGTGAATGCTCTCTTTCCATCGACGCCGGTTCAGCATTTTAAAGAGCATTCTGGCAGCAGGGTGCCAGCTCCACCAGAGGTTTTCGGCAAGTTCGCCAAGGCCGGCAATCCGTTGGGGCAATGTGGGGAAAATAGTGTTAGTCACCTTCATGAAAACTCCATTAGCATTGGATTAGTAATCAGGTGCTTCTCTTTTACTTTTGTAGTTGAACATATAGTGGCCGCAACCGGAATAAAATTATGAAGATGACTCGGGATTTTTCATTTATAAACCCTGTTTTTTTATTGAGTAAGCGAGAGAAGTTACAATAGGCTTTGTTTGAGGAGGAAAATCACGGCACAATCCACAGCGCTGTTTTATCTATTTCGTTAAAAATATTTTTACATTTTGTGCCGATAATTCTGTCGCAAATCCCTTTTGTTGCCGTGCGACCGATAGAGCCGATGGCGATAACGGCGAATTTTTCGCGTTCAGCCTTGGCAAGAATGGTATTGGTAACACGCAAAGATGTAACTGTAGATTTATTGATTCTATCATCAGGAATACTATACGATTTAAGCACTGCAGTTGCATCCAGGAAGATTTTCTCCTGGTCAACACGCTGGCCTTTATCAACATAAAATAGGGTTACGGAATGATGGTTTTCATTCTGCAGGATATACCCTACATGATTTGCGACTTTCTCACCCATGGAGGACCCATCCAGACAGAGGAGGACATTTTTTCTGGTTTCGTCAGGATCCCGGCAGAACCAGACCGGTGCGGCGAGCTCTTTTTCCAGAATGTCATGCCCCATATTTCCTGCAAAGATGTTTTCAAGAAATGATGTGCTTTTTTTACCGAGAATAACTGCATCGTAGAGCCCTCTCTTCCCTTCACTGATAATGTCCTGTACAGTTCCTGATTGTTTTCTTCTGGCAATTTTGTGTATCTGATTCTCAGAAAAGCCCTTTTTGAGTAACACATTAGTACAAAGGGTGAAAACCTTTGCAATTGCAGACGGAAAAACAGAGACGGAGGTATTTTCCTCTGCCCAGGGATCCATCATGCTTTGATCAGATACAGGATTGGGCATGACATAAAAAAGGGTGAGCATCAGATCATCGTGTTTTTTAAAGAAGCTCCCTACAAAACGGACTCCCTGGCTGCAGCTTATAGTGTCGCGAACAGTGATCAATAAACTTTTCTGGGTGGTGGTTTCCATATTTAATTCATCCTATCTCTTAAATTTTTTCTAAGGTCAAATTTAAATTTGATGTGACTCTATAGAAAACTCAGCTAAAAGAACTTTTTTACTCTTTGAAAAGTCTGACAACCCTGGATTCCCGCGGGAATGACATTTATTAGATACGACGTCACTCCCGCGAAGGCGGGAGTCCAGAAAGGTTATAGTTGAGTTTTCTTAATAGCCACTAAATTTGATGAACTCGCGAAAAGTCGTAATTTTAATTATATTCATTAATAATATAAGTTAGTTGTGATGTGTTCGCGCGGCGTATGAGCGCTTTTTACGAATACGTCAAAATTAACCTATTCTTTCTGTTTTAAAAAGTTTTTTTATTAAATTACAATATGATATGATATATTGTCCAAGTAAATCAATCTGCTCCCTGGGCTGTCAATCAGCGTTTAAAATTGACCCCCTAACAGCGTCTAATTTTGACCCCCAATTGTAAAAAAATATTTAGCATAAAATTTTTTTTGTTGTTCTTTGGTAACCATGTTAGCAACTATATCTTGCTGCGAGAATGGGCTTGAAAAATTGTCTTTTTACCCAATCTCTGCGTTGTACTCAAAATTTTATCCTCGACATATCAAACATATGCCTGTGGTAAAATTTTTCGTACGCCTTGATCTTGAATGAAAATCCTAATTTTTCAAATTACCCTGTAATATATTCGGGTCAATCTTGTTGATAGTGCTTACGATATGAACATGGTACTATAATGTCAATGGAGCAGAGAATATTATAGTAACGCTTCTTGTATGCATCCTCGAAAAAGACAAATTGAAAATTATTCTCACCTATGAGAATAAGACTGACTTGGCCAAATAAGTATATCATTTCAGGAAACATCCCATGTATTATCCAAATATCAGGGAAATACGTATTGATCCCATAGTGCCGTCCCAATCCGTGCTGATTTCCACAGCACGGGGAAAACGACCGCGCAAGGATGAGCCGCCCCCGACAAGAGATATACGTGAGTTTGTGGAATCCTGCCCTTTCTGCCGCGGAAATGAACACCTGACTCCGCCAGTCGTCTTCCAAGTGCCGGCGAAAGGAGAATGGGACATCAGGGTAGTGGAAAACCTGTATCCGATTTTAGACGACGACCCCCTTCCTCTTGGATTGCCGTCCGGAATACAACAGGTCAGTGAAGGATATGGTCACCATGAGGTTATAATCGACCACCCGAACCACGGTATTGCTCTTCACCAGATGAGTGAACAGCACCTGGCCTTGATTTTTGCTGTGTATCAGGATCGTATGCGTTTTTTGTACACCACAGACCCTCGAATCAGATACATTCTTGTCTTTAAAAACTTCGGCAAAGCTGCTGGCGGCAGCATACCCCATACCCATAGCCAGCTTATTGCCATGCCTATTGTGCCGCATAATGTTCAGGATGAGGTTGAGAGCAGTCGACTTTTTTATGAGAAAAACGAGACATGCGTTTTCTGTACACTTATTGACGAGGCACTGACCCTGGAAACAACCACCTATGACCGGAGTTCAGGGAAAAGGAAACAAAGCTACGATACTGGGAAATATTTTGTTGAACGGGGCGAGTATTTTATTGCGATTAAACCATTTGCCAGTCGCTATGAATGGGAAGTCCATATTCTTCCTTTAAAACATCAAAGCAATTTTCTTGATGCCACTACTGAAGAGCTGGATGATCTGGCCTGGGTTCTCCGGCAAACCATGGCTCGCCTGGAGGCAGTTGTCGGAGAAGTGCAATACAATTATTTTCTCCACACTGTGCCCCATGTAAATAACAGCAGCGATTTTGTGGACAGTTTTCACTGGCACATTGAGATCTGTCCACGAGTCAGCATCCCTTCCGGTTTCGAGCTGGGATCAGGGCTTTTTGTCAATACAATCAGCCCGGAAGAGGCCGCTTTCAAACTCCGTCAGGCCATAGAAAAGAGCTCAACGTGTTAATGGATTCTTAAACTGGCCGGTACTTTTATGCGGCCAGTTATAAAAAAAACAAAGTTCACCCCCCAAAGGAGAAAAACCATGTCTATCACACTGCCCGATCTACCATACGGAAAAGAGGCCTTGGCACCACATATCAGCTCAAAGACCCTGGATTTTCATCATGGCAAACACCATAACGCTTATGTTACCAACCTTAATAAGCTGATCGAAGGGACTGAACTGGCTGGTGAAACGCTCGAAGGTATCATTAAAAAAACAGTAAATGATGCCGGCAAGGCTGGAATATTCAACAACGCTGCCCAGGTGTGGAACCATACATTTTACTGGCAATCCATGAAGCCTAATGGGGGGGGACTACCCACAGGCGACATTTTAAAAAAGATCGATGCCCATTTCGGAGGGTATGACAAATAAATTTAACAGGTGAAGAAAGCCGGGCTTACTCCGTTTGGCAGCGGCTGGGCAGGGGTGGGAATGGAGAATAACAAAGAGGGGGATATTAAAAACTCAAAAACTGGTAAACCCCATTGCTATGGGCGGGAGCCCTTATTTTCGGGTGGCGGCTGGGGGG
>JACNJZ010000161.1 GCA_014382295.1 Candidatus Desulfobia pelagia
CTTCGCGGGAATGACAGCGGTTGATATCCCATAGCTTTTCACTTTACGTAGTTTCACAGGTACTCAGATTTCTTTTTGTAGGGTTTTCCCCTACAAAAAATCGCCTCTCTTCTCTTTTTCCCCTACACGAAATCATACTTTCGCCTCTTTTTTTTTCACATCAAAAGTATACCATGTGGTAGCGCTTCAATTTTTTTTCGAAGCAGAGATCTCATTTTAAATCACGGAGATACCTTATGGGTCATATTGACGCGGTATGCATCAGTCCTAAAAAAGGAATGATAAAAAAGCAGGTTGATCAAGCAGTCCTTGAAACGAACTGGGGTATCAACGGTGATGCCCATGCCGACATCTGGCATCGGCAAGTCTCCCTTCTGGCAGCCGAAAGCATAGACAGGGTGAAAAAAAAGATGCCGCATCTCAAGCATGGTGTCTTTGCTGAAAACCTGGTTGTCCGAGATCTAAATCTGGAGAACGTGGCTGTTGGAGATACGTTTATTATTGATAATTCTATACTTCTTGAAGTGACCCAGATAGGGAAGGAATGCCATAACAGCGGTTGTGCAATAAAGCGGGCAACAGGTGACTGTATCATGCCCAAGGAAGGTTTGTTTGCCAAAGTCATTCATGGTGGTGTTGTCAAGACTGGCAGCACCATCGAAATAGGATAAACTTGCACCAAAAGGAGGAAAGAATGAAAATCAAGCGGAGAGATTTTTTAAAACTCAGCGCTGCAACTGGCGCTGCGGCTACAGTCTTCAGGAAGCCAGTTCTGAACGCCTTTGCTGAAACCAACAAGGCAGCCTTGATGGGAGAAAGGCCAGGGGAATGGAAGCCTTCCACCTGCCAGGGCTGTACTACCTGGTGTCCCGTGGAGATATTTGTTCAGGATGGTCGGGCAGTGAAGGTGAGAGGCAACCGTTATTCCAAACAGAATGATGGAAAAGTATGTCCCCGTGGCCATATGTCTTTGCAGCAGGTGTATGATCCTGACCGGGTCAAGGTTCCCATGAAGCGCACCAACCCGAAAAAAGGACGCGGCATTGATCCTAAGTTTGTTCCCATTTCCTGGGATGAAGCCCTGAACACTATCGCCGATAATATGATGAAGCTCCGTAATGCCGGAGAGCCTGAGAAATTTGCCCTGCTACGCGGCCGCTACACCTACATGCGTGACGTTATTTACGATGTGCTGCCGAAAGTGTTTGGGTCACCGAATAATATTTCACACAGCTCGACATGCGCTGAAGCGGAAAAATTCGGCTCCTTTTACACCGAAGGGTATTGGGCCTATCGGGATTATGATCTCGATAAAACGAAGTATCTTCTGGTTTGGGGTTGTGACCCTGTAAGTTCAAACCGTATGGTGCCGGCCGCCATCAAAAGGCTTGGAGATGTTATTGACAGGGCTACCGTTGCGGTTGTCGACCCGAAAATGAATAACACATCGGCAAAGGCACATGAATGGCTGCCTGTTCTGCCTGGAACCGATGGTGCATTAGCTCTTGGTATTGCCCATGTCATGCTCACTGAAGGAATCTGGTATAAAGAGTTTGTCGGTGATTTCAAGGATGGGGAAAATCGTTTTAAGCCAGGTAAAGAAGTTGACGAAACTACCTTTGACGAAAAAGAGTCTTATGGCGTCGTCAAGTGGTGGAATATTGCAGTAAAAGATATGACACCTAAAAAGGCGGCTGAACTTTCAGGAGTATCTGCGGACCAAATCATTCGCGTCGCCAAAGGTATGGGCAAGGCTGCGCCCAATGTGTGTGTCTGGATGGGGCCTGGATGTGCAATGCATGTCAGAGGCGGTTACTCAGCCATGGCTGTTCATGCTTTGGCTGGTATTACCGGTGGATCAGATAATGAAGGCGGCTCCCTGCAGACTGCAAAAATCCCGGTCAACAGCCTTGACAAGGACCTGCTCAAAACCTTCCAGGATGATCTTGCCAAAAAACATTCCAAAATGAAGAAGATAGACCAGCGGGGCTATCTGAACCTGCCTGCTCTCAGTAAAGGTAAATCCGGCGGCGGTGTTTCCACCAATAATGTAGCCAATGGTATCTTGAATAAAGACCCCTATGAGATGAAGATGATTGTCGGCTACATGAATAATTTTGTGTTTTCCTGCAATGGTACTGACCGTTGGGAAAAAGCCTTAGCCTCGATACCTTTTACTGTTCATCTGACCACGAATGCTTCAGAATTCACACAGTTTGCGGACATTGTCCTGCCCTGCGTTGTTAATAAGTATGAAAAGTACGGTTTTGTGAAGACAAAGGCTAACCGCTATGCAACATGCACCTTGTTGCAGCCGGTCATAGAACCGGTGTGGGATGTTATCACTGATGAGACTGAGTTTCCTTTCCTGCTCAGCGAGAAACTTAAAGAACGAGGTTTCCCTAATTTATATGATGCACTCACCACCATGTACGCCGATCCTGAGACTGGAAGAAAGGCGAAAAATGCCAAGGAATTTACCGAATATACCCTGAAATATTATACCGCCCCACTATGGGATGGCAAAAAAGACAGCCATGGAGACAAAATCAATGGTTGGGAAGATATGAAAAAACGGGGCATGTGGAATTCTGAACCGTATAAATATAAATCCCATTGGGGTGGAAAATATAAAACGAAGACAGGGAAATTTGAATTTTACAGTGAAACTTTGAAAAAAGCCCTTGGAGGGCACGCTGAAAAACATAGCGTTGATATTGATAAAGTACTTGAGGAAAGCAATTACACTGCCCGCGGTGAACTGGCATTTGTCCCGCATTATGAGCCGCCACATCGCAATGGTGACATGAAAGAGTATCCCTTTGTCTTTATTGATTACAAATCCCGTTTGAACCGTGAAGGTCGAAGCCAGAACTGTCCATGGTATTACGAATTCAAACACGTTGATCCCGGTGATGTGTCCCATCAGGATTCATTAAAAATCAACCCGGCAGATGCCAGGAAACTTGGTATCAAAGATGGTGATAAAGTGCGGATCTCTTCTATCGGAGGAAGTGGCGAATGTGTGGCCCATCTTTGGGAAGGTGTTCGGCCAGGGACTGTAGCCAAAGCCTATGGCCAGGGGCATTGGGCCTATGGAAGCACAGCGGCAGCCGACTACAGCAAGGCAGAGGCGCGCGGCGTTAATAACAACACCATCATCCCCTGGGATATTGATCGTCTCTCCGGTTCCAACGCCCGGAACGGCGGCCATGCCGTGGTTAAAATAGAAAAGGTTTAATGAGGAGGACACACTATGACGCAATATGCGATGGTTATAGATTTGAGAAAATGTGTGGGTTGCGGGGCATGCGCTCTCGCCTGCAAAACTGAAAATAATACGGCCCTCAGGAAAAACGGCCAGACCCATAACTGGGCCGATTTCCTGCATGAAACGTCCGGGAAATTTCCGAATACCAAATACAAGACCATGCCGGTTCTGTGTAATCACTGTTCCAATGCCCCCTGTGTCGAGGCCTGTCCGGTTGAGCCAAAGGCCATGTATAAGACGCCAGACGGTATAACGATGCACAATGATGAACGATGCATCGGCTGTCGTGCCTGTCAGGAGGCCTGCCCATATAGTATGGATGAGGTCAAACGTGATGGCGAATATGGTGAGTATAGTGTTATCAGCTACAACGAGGAAGGTGAAGCAACTCATCCGTTTTACAGGGACAGCACAGAGCTTATTCCCGGATGCACTTCCTCCGGTATTGATACCGCCCGGGCAGCCCGGGCCACACCGCCCCACAGGACGTTGTATGATCATCCCGACTATGACGATGTAAGGCGATCAAATATCGTCGAAAAATGTATTTTCTGCGAGCATCGGGTAAAGAAAGGGGAGCTGCCGTATTGTGTGGAATCCTGCCCTGCAGGCGCCAGGATCTTCGGTGACATCAAGGACCCGAAAAGTGATGTAAGCGTGCTTCTCAAGAAACATAAATCAACAGTACTCAAGGCCGATGCAGGCACAAAGCCTAATGTCTACTACATTAAAGACTATGGCGTGAAAGGCTAATATTATCACAAGATCAAAGGCCGGCGTCTCATTTTCTGCTGGCCTTTGATCACCAATTACAGGAGTACTTTGTTCATGGATGAGATTGTGACAAAACAGCAGTTAAGCGACAGTCTTAAGCTCATGGCTGTATGTTTTTATGAGCCTGAACCGGCACTGTTTGAAGAGGAGAAGGTTTTTCAGAATCTTTCAAATCTTTTTGAAGGTTTCTGTCCTGCCGCATGCATTTCTACAGAGAATATGCATCGAGCTATATACAGCAGCAGTCAGGAAGAACTCCAGATTGCTCATGCAGATTTGTTTATCGGTCCGTTTGAACTCAAGGCCTCTCCTTATGGGTCGACCTACCTGGAGGAGAAAGGCATGGTTATGGGTGATTCCACCATGGAGGTTTTGAAACACTATCGGAAGGCAGGACTGGAGATTGATATTAAACAGCCCCCTGATCATATTGCCATCGAGCTTGAATTCCTATCGTATCTTTGCGCACTTGAGGTAGAAGCGTTGCGAGATGGAGATGTGAAAAAAGCCGCAGAATTACAGGCAGACCAGAAGCTCTTTCTCGGAAAGTTTATTCTGCCGTGGATGCCAGACTTTATCAAAAATATACGGGCCGGCACGGAAAATACATTTTACCGGTGTCTTGTCGATTGTTTTGAGACGTTTTTGCAGCAACTGGAATTACAAAATAATCCGGCGGATATGTACGTGTTAGATGGAATGAAAACAGATGCTGACGCAACCACTCATTGAAAAGCTGCTCTCTGATGCAACAACGAAAATTGCATTAGACCTCCGGCGCTGTCTGCGGTCGAGGTTCAACAGGAATA
>JACNJZ010000079.1 GCA_014382295.1 Candidatus Desulfobia pelagia
AAAAATGGCTGTCGCCTTCTACATACTCCGGCCTCCTGCGGGCAGAAGGGAAGGCGGAGATTCCAGGATTGACTTTTCAGGGGTCAGTGGAAGTGACAGATTTCAATGCCGGTACAACAAAAAACGCAAAACTGATGAGCTGGAAAAAAGCACATGCAGAGGATGTTCTTTTCTCCCGTCCAAAAAAGACTCTTACAGTCGCCCATGCAAAGCTTGACTACCCATACCTTAACTGGACCATAGACACCAAACCCGCCAATTCATATGGAGGTATTTTCTCACGAGAAATTGCCAAAAGCAAAGAAGACCATCACGTAGCTTTACGCCGGATAGAAATTAAATCGGCAATACTTGATATTCAGGATAATCGCCTTTCTCCAGCGTTAAAAAGCACAACCACTCTCTCCGGAACCATTAACAATATTGCAAATGCACCGGGAACCATTGCCAAGCTGAACCTCAAAGGCGCCTCCTCCAGCAATAGTGCCGTCTCTGTTCTGGGAGATGTCGGTATGCTGCAGAAAGTCTTCTCATGCGATGTAACCAGCGAAATATCTGGCCAGGATGTTGGCGCCATCAAACCGTACCTGGAAAAAACTGTCGGCTATGAGATCACCAAAGGGAAATTTGATGCACTGATCAGATACCGGCAGAAAGATGCAAAAGTCACAGGAACCCATTCCATTGTGCTGTCGGACATAGCACTTGGTAAATCCCGTAGCTCCGCGAACCAATTCCCTCTGACCCTGGCGCTTCTCACTGACAAAAAACGAACATTGAAGATAGACCTGCCTATTACCAGAGATGAAACCTCACAGGAATACTCCTATCCCGACGCCATCACCAGGTCTCTACAAAATCTTATCCTCAAATCGACAGTTTCTCCCTTTGCTCTCGCCCTGGCAGGGAATCCTGCCATAAAAGAGGCACCGGACCATATTGTCTTCACAGCAGGCGAAACATCCCTGTCTCCTGAGAATGAAAAGACCCTGAAAAACCTCCAGACCCTGCTTACCGAAAGACCGGGCTTGACCGTCCACATCAAAGGTTATGCCTCTGCAGAAGAAGACAGGGAAGCCCTGCTGGCACAAAAAGAAAATATCGTAGACAGGAGGCAACAGGCCCTGGATCAAGTGCGTTCAACCATTTTATCGGAAAGCTACGGAAAGGAACTCATCCAGCCGGTCCACACCCCGAGCCATGCCGCCATACCAATGACGACACCCCGGAAACCCGTGGTCAAAAACGAAGAACTTACAGACCTGGCCCAAAACAGGGAAAAAGCGATCAAAGACTTTATGACCACTACCCTGAAGATATCAGCAGATCGCCTGACCCCCGATAACACCGGCACCATTATTCCAGCCGACGCCCCAGGCCGAATCGGCAACAGGGCGGATTTTACTCTAGGAGCGAGGTGAAAAAGGCAAAAGGCAAAAAAACAATACACTAACTAGCTGATATGTAAATAAAATATAAATAATTTTCAATTATCAATTCTCAATTTTCAATTACAAATTATGCTACAACCTCCCTATACTCATTATGACCGGCTTTATGTCTACCACCTTGACCTGAAGGCTATTCCTGAAGTTAATGACCCTGACCTGATCGGTGTCTGGATTGAGGATGACATGGCTGTCCTCTTCTTTCATCTTCCCAAAGAGGACCTGGTTGCCTCCATCTGCAGGCAGTACAACTGCAATCTGGTCTACCATGCAGACATGGACTATCGGGACTGGGAGTCCGGTCAGGAGATATCCTCTTTCACAACCGGAAACATAACCGTGGCACCGGTCTGGGAAAATGTTCCAGCAGACATCCGCCTTGACCCAAGTGTCATCTTCGGGACAGGCTTTCACCCCACTACCAGGATCTGCCTGGATCTTCTACTGACCTATTGCACCACTCCGGAAATAAAAATATCATCTGTCCTTGACCTGGGAACCGGCACAGGGCTGCTTGGAATAGCCGCTGCCATGCATGGCGCCACCAAGGTTACGGCTGTCGACAACAACCCCCTGGCATGCCAGGTTGCCCAGGCAAACTGCAGACTGAATACTGTCGAGGACAGGGTTGATGTCCGCCAGCTTGACCTGCGGACCAACCTGCCCGACACCGGCCAGTACAATCTTGTAGTCGCCAACCTCTATAAAGGGCTGCTCGAAGAACTCTTTGACAATCCCTCCTTCTGGCAGGCAGATCTTTATATTCTGTCAGGATTTATTCATTCCATGGAGGCGGATCTTCTCGCTGCATTCCCAACGGAATCTCTTCGCTTTCTCGACAGGAAAAGAGCAGACAAATGGTGTGTCTGGGTGCTGGCAAACAAGGAAAGGTATGTATCCTGATCCAATGCCCTCTTTCACTGATCTTTATTTTGGCTCTGTTTCCGTAAAACGGCAAACAGCATACACCTTGTTCAAGCAACACGGAAATATTCTCTTCGCACACTCTGCTATTCAGCAACAACTTCATGATCTTGTTGATCGCTCCTCGCTCTTATCCATACAAATGGCGTCCATGGGTATGAATGAAGTATGCCGTAACTGTGGCAGCAAGCCAGGTGGTGGCTGCTGCAGCAACTTTATGGCTGGAGAAACTGATGGAATTCTTCTGCTGATAAATCTGATGCTGGGTGTTGATGTAAAAGTGCAGCACAATGATACTATTGAGTGCTGCTACCTTGGGAAGAAGGGATGTGTTCTGAAAGTAAAACCAATATTTTGTTTAAATTATAATTGCAGGAAAATTTCACAGGGGAATCCTGAAGAATCTCTGACTATTCTAAATAAAGTAGCCGGCAGGGTTCTGTGCAAGCTAGTGGAGATAGAGGAGGCTATTAATAAAGAACTGTTATCCTTTTACAAGGCGTAAAGGGGATATTGCCTTTTATTCGGCAAAATCCCCTTTTACATTGACAACCCTCTGGGCTACTCACGACTTTCCCAAAAGAATATATTCATGTTCTTAACAAAAGACGGGTAGACAACTGGTGTCTTTGAGTCCTGGCAGCGAAAAATTATATTCCCTGAACACAAAACTTCTTATTTTTCACAAGACCATCACATTTGATAAACCTGCAAAAAGTCGTGATTTGAATTGTCGCCACCAGCAATATCAAGTGGTTACATAAGATTCACGCGGCGTATGAGCGCTTCTTGCGAATACGTCAAATTTTATCAGGATCAAAATATTTGAATCTTTGCTCATTGAGAATATTATCAACCGAACGCATATTTCCTTTCATGTAAAAAATATTTGGCTTTGTATCATCTGCAGGACGCAATACCCATACCTGCTCTTCAAGCTGATGTACAAGTTTGTATACTATATTTTCAGGATCCGTGAGGTTTCCAAATGTTCTTGCTCCTGTGGGACAAGCAGCTGCACAAGCAGTAAGTTTTTCACCTTGACTCAATCTCTCTTCCCAGCAGAAGTCACACTTATCAACGGCACGTCGTTCAGCACTGAAATATCTGGCATCGTATGGACAGGCGAGCATACAGGTCTTACAACCAATGCATTTTTTGCTTTCCATACGGACAATCCCTGTAACCGGGTCTTTGTAGGTCGCTTTGGTTGGGCAAGCTCGTACACATGGCGCAGAATTACAATGATTACAAAGTACAGGAATAAACTCTACCTGTTTGTCTAATTTACCTGTGTATTTTTTTGTCAAAATACGGGTTCTGTAGCCATAATCAGGGATATTATTAGTAACTTTACAAGCATCGACACATTTCTCACAATCAATGCAGAGAGTTTGACGGATAACCATACTATAATGAGGATTGTATGGGTATTTTTCCACAAAACCAACGCCTGATGCGTGGGCAGTACCGATGACAGAGGTTAACGACAGTATTTTCCCACCAGCGTAGACACCAGCAACAGTAAGACCGAGTTTAAGAAAATTTCTTCTTTCCTGAGCGGTTACGGACTTCGTACCCTCATTTTTCAATGTATCAAAGTTTATTTTAGGAAATTTCATATTAGTATATCCTTTGTAACTATTCGTTCAGTAAGATGATGACAAATGTCGGCATCGCAAGTTCAATTACCATATCCTGTGGTGACGTTTCATAGCGTCTTCTTCAGTCTCACCTTCTTCCATAAAATGAATGGCACCACAGCCAGGACATATGTACCCACCTTCTGGAACAATTTCATGCTTCTCAAGCTGATGACCGTTAAGCATTTTTTCACCGACAAAATAGGCTAAAGCAATAACGCCAATTCCAAATAGAGAGGCCATGATTTCGTGAAAAGATGGGGTATAAGTGAGCAAATTTGCTTCTTCAACAACACCAAGAGAGTGGTAAACCGACTCCATCTGGCCTGGGATCACGATGTCGTAGCGCATGAAGAAGATACCGATCATCATGAGACCTGTTGCCCACATGATCAAATTGAAATTGTTTCCTCTTGAACGGATCAGCAGGAACAATGGCAGAAACATGCCGAGGAAAATCTCAAAAACCCAAAAATTTATGGAATAATCACCGGACAAAAATGACATAATCACCAGATGTTTTCCCTCTGACACCATTCCTGTGATTATTTTCCAAATAGTGAAGAAAATTATTACCGATATGAGAAAAATAGTGATCTGGGTTACAGCTTTTACAGCGCGTTCCATACGCTGATTCATAATTTCAGGATTAATTTTCCAACCAAGAGTTGTAAAAAAGAGAATAGCGCAACCACCAGACATGGCAGCAGAGAAAATAAAATAAATGGGCAAGTAAGGACCGTACCAGAATGGACGTCCATGCAGCATTCCAAATACTGCTCCAAGGTTACTATGAGCGGCAATACCTACAACTAAACCCAAAAAACCCATTAATCTTGATAAACTATGATTTTGTTCAAGCAGAAAATAATACTCAATGATCATAAAGACCAAATACGCACCATATAGCGTTCCCATCCACCACATATTTGAAACAAAATTAGGTGAAAGAACATTCCAAATTGCCATCCTGAATGGGTTTTCAATATCAAAGAAAATGATGCAAAAACCACCAAACATAAACATGATAGACATATAAACAGCCCGTTTAGCAATGGGCATAAATGCTTCCCCGCCAAAAACATGACCAATAGATGAGACAATACAGAGACCTGTTGAGGTTACAACGCAGAAAATGTATGCAGAAATAAGTAACCCCCATGAAACTTGTCGGGTTACGCCATAGACATGATGATACCCTACCAATAACCCATGGAGGCCAACAGCGGCTCCTGCAAGGGCCAGAAGGGCAAATAAACCCATTATCATTTTGTATCCGGGGCTCGCATTTTTCAAGGCATCTACCCCATGAAATCCCCACCTTTTTGAAATATCAACCATCCTTCCAGCCATTTTTTCTCCTCTTAAATATATATTTACAAAACATGATAAACTTGATTGCTACATGAATGAACACAAAGCTGAATTTTACCAAGATTTATAGGCATGGTAAAATCTTACAATTTATTAATACCCTCAAGGCATATTAGTGCTGGGCCTTTCCATGCGCGTCTTCTTTTTTATCTCCACCAGTCTTTTGCTCTAAACCTTTCACACCGACATGGCAGACAGTACATCGGGTAAGATAACCAAAAGCTTGTGAAGAGTTATGACAGGTGCCACAATATTTATTATGGAGGTCTTCGAGATATTTCCTTTTTTCTGCGGGATTTTCAGACTGTATCAATTGCTGCCCTTCAAACGACCCTTTTTTCATGACAAAAACATCTTTATGACAAGAGACACAAGACAGCTTTCCTTTTTTCAGATGGATATCATGATCAAAAATAACCGCCTTTACAGGCTGGGTGAAAATAATTTTCTCTGTAGGAGGGAAATGGCAAGATTCACATTGGGACACAACGTTAAAAGCAGAATCGCCATCATGACAGATGCCACAGTATTTTCCTTCTTTCAGGCTCGCCATTGTGAAATCTTTATTGGCAAGTGCGGTGCCTTTTTTCATTGAAAATATTTCACTATGGCAAGTGGCACATTCAAAGCCAAATTCTTCCACATGAGCAGTGTGGCTAAACACTGCTTTACCTGGTGAATCCCAAATAAGAGGATCATCCGGAAGGACATGACACGCTTGACAATTAGTGTTTACCCCAAATGCGGTGTCACCATCATGACATGCCCCACAGAATTGACCTTCTTCCATGGCCTTCATAGTCACTTTATCGCTGTTCATATCGGTTCCACTCTCCATGCCAAACAAATCATCATGACATGAAGAGCACTCAATTTCCGCGTCCATAGTATGAACCTTATGGCTAAAGACAACTTTATTTGTTTTCTCCCAGACAAGAGGGTTTTCAGGACCATACGTATCAGCGTCATAAGCTTCTGAGGCCAAACTACTACCAACAAGAAAGAGATATGCCGAAAGGGTTATAGAACCAATTGTGAATAAGGGGCTTTTGATCATTTTAATGCTCCGATAGGATATTATTCATAGTGAAAATGAAGGTAATATAATTTTTAGTTAATTTTGCATGAAAGTCTCTCACAGGCACAGAGTCTACAAAGTTTTTCTCGCTGCACCCCAAGGGTCTTTCTTTCAAAACATCACTGCGAGCTCTTTGAGATAATACCTTTCATACCTGGTTGAGACTTCTTATTATAGGCATTCTTGCATAGAAGAAAATCAAAGAAATCCTTACAACTTCAACCACATTGCAGACTACCACGAAGTACTAGCAAATATTATCCGAGATTTTATACTGACATCAGACAGGCATGTCAAGGGCAAATTAGCAGAAAATAACTTACTGAAAAACTCACTCAATGCACATTAAAGATGTCTTCGAATTCAGAAAGAGAGTGGGAAAACAATCAAACGGGTGCAATAAAAGCGAAATAACGCTGTAATTATTCCGTGGTACTTCGGACAAGAAAACTTAAAGTAGTGTATTTAAATAATTACTGATTTATTTTATTAAGCTGAGAAATTCGCTGTGCGGCGTCGATGATGTTTTGAAGAATTTTAGTTTCCTCTGCACCAATTTCAACCTCCCGGTATGTATCTGCCAGTAATTGAGCATAGTTAATAATCCCATTTGACAAATTAGTACTCTCATTGATAATGGTGGAAAATTGTTCGCTATGAGATCGTTTTTCCCCCTCAGCCTCTAAAATATCATTATTCATCTTGAGTAAATTATTTACTGAGTCTATCAACAGAGCAACTTCGGCACAGGCATTATTGTCATAACTGAAACCATTAACAAGCACATCAGGATCCTCCGTTTGCTCGGCAAGACGGAGGAGAGGTATCATCGTTTTTTTATAGAGAATAAGCAGAGAAAAACTAATCAGGCAAATGACAGTACCGAGAGCGCCTATCATTACAGTCTGAAACTGAACAACTTCTGCCCGGATCTGGCTGACAATTATTCTATCAAACTGCATCAGGTACTCTGCAAGAGTACGCATTTTATGTTGCAGACCAAGGCTGTATGCAGCCTTATCATCTGAGGATAGAATATCTTTTGCTAAAATAGCTAGTCCAGAGAGATCAACCTGCTTCGCCATATCAAGTCGGTACTCACTGGGTATAAGTGTGTTTTCTTGGAGCCTTGCCAGTGCGGAATTCAAATGGGTGAACTGATCGGCGGCGCTGACAATTTTCCCCCAATTCTTTTCGATCAAAGAGGTTGTGATCTGTTCACGAATCGTAGAAAATTGAAAGATCATCTGCTCACTTTGGGTGATAATCTTACTATATCTTTCAGTAAGCTGATATTGGCGCACACCGAGAATAATGACAAAAACAAGTAAAGCTGACACTCCTATAAATGCCAGGTAACTCATTTTTTTTAAGGAGCGCATAAATTAGTTCTTCTTAAGTTTTGAATGGAGACAAGTATCAGCTGCCGGACATGTTTTACATTGATTAGTTTCATGGATTCCAGCTGCAATCTTCTCAGTAAAATGACACATCATGATAATCTCAAAGTCTTCCTCGTCAAGAGTCTCAACGTCCAAAAGAATATCTGCAAGCGCTTTAAGGAGGTAATATTTTTGCTTAAGAATTTTGACAGCCTCAGCGTTACACGTTTCGAGTATTTTTTTTATTTCTTCATCAATAGCCTCTGATGTTTTATTACTCATTTCCATGCGGCGTGCAAGACCACCAAGAAATCCTGAATCAGCAACTACCATTGCTTGCGCTCCAACAACATCGCTCATTCCCCATCTGCAAATCATGTTCGTTGCAATTTCAGTCGCTTGAACAATGTCACCCTGGGCACCGGTTGTTCGCTGTGAAAAAGCTATATCTTCTGCTGCCCTACCGCCCATGAGAGTGGTAATTCTACTTGTAAGGTAACTATAACTATAACTGCTCCGATCGTTCACTGAAAGTTGCTGAGTCTGCCCTAAAGCCATACCTCGCGGAATAATCGTTATTTTATGAATTGGATCAGAGTCCGGCAAAGATTTGGCAATTATTGCATGCCCTGCCTCATGAAAAGCAAGAACCCTGCGATCCTCCTCAGACAATATCATCCCTTTTCGTTCAACCCCCATGATAATACGGTCCCGGGCATGTTCAAAATCCAAATGATCAACCTGACTTTTACCTTCTCTGGCTGCCATTAGGGCAGCCTCATTGACAAGATTGGCCAGCTCAGCACCGGTAAAACCAGGAACCATCTGAGCAATCTTATCCATATCCAGTCCTGGAGCAAGAGCAACATGAGCGCCGTGGACTTCGAGAATCTTTTTTCTACCCTGGCGATCAGGAGGCAATATATTGACTTGTCGATCAAATCGACCAGGACGCCTCAAAGCCGGGTCGAGAATATCCGGTCTATTCGTGGCAGCCAAGACAACAATAGTGTCAGAGCTAGAAAATCCATCCATTTCGACAAGCAATGCGTTGAGGGTTTGGCTTCTCTCATCCTGACCACTCTCAGTGGCACCACTGGCACGACTGCCACCAACAGCATCAATTTCATCGATAAAGATGATGCAGGGTGATTTGGTTTTAGCCTCCTTAAAAATATCCCTTACTCTGGAGGCACCAACGCCTACAAACATTTCTACGAAGTCAGAACCACTGAAACTGTAAAATGGCACTCTTGCTTCACCGGCAATTGCTCTTGCCAGCAAAGTTTTCCCTGTTCCTGGTGGCCCCTGTAAGAGGATTCCTTTGGGACTAATTGCTCCGATTTGACTATATTGTTCCGGATTTTTCAAAAAATTAACAATTTCCTGCACCTCTTCCAGAGCTTCAGGTATTCCTGCAACGTCAGCAAATGTTACTAATTTATGATCACTGTCCGGCATGATGAGTTTATCAGTGGCAAACTTATTTTCCTCCTCCTCAATTCTTTTTTTCTTACTTAAGGAAATAATGACCGTTAAAATAAGTAAGATTAAATAGCCTAGGACTATGCCTTGAACAATCTGATCAGATCGATCCTTTTGAAAGATAATCTGAATATTTCTTTCCTGAAGTTCAGAAATCAATTTTTCAGCATTAGGAACTGTGGTTTCGTACTTATCTCCTATCCGATGTTGAGCAATAACTTTATTCCCGATAAAAGTAATTGCGGCAAGATCATGATGACCGAGACAGTAACGAAATTCACTATAAGTAACAGTTCGCAACTTATGTTCAATTTTCCAGAACCCATAACTACCAAGAAGGATTACAGTAAAAATAAAAAATACAGCGAGGTTTCGAATCAGAATTGCCATTTAATGACCTTAGGTATCGTGTGTTCTTTTAATATTTCAAGATTCTATTTAAGGTCCCTTGAGACTTATAGTCATTTATCTCTATAAGAAAAAAAAAGCCAGAGAGATTTAATCCCCCTGGCAAAATACATAATCAGCGCAATAAAGTGAATTTGCGCTGATTCATACAGAAAATAAACAGTTTTACATAGTTCCTGATATAGCCCCAAACAGACTTTTGGCAAGAGCTAACGGACCACCAGTGGCCATGAATGCACTGGCCAAACAAATAACTCCCCACACTCCTACTCCAACTGCGAAAGCGGCTGTTGTATACATGCCAACTTTATATAACTCACTACTGGTTTGCTCTACTTCGTGAACAGTCGTAGTAGATTTGGTCATTTCTTTGGCAATTGCTTTTTCTTTCATTTGAAATTCCTCTTAAACGTAATTTAGGTTGTTATTATCGAATTATAGCTGAAATAAAATTTGTAACGAGACTCACAGGACCGCCACTGCTGATTACACCAGCAACGAGACAGGCGGTTGCCCAGCATCCAATAAGTCCTGCAGCAATTCCAATCGTCCTGACGCCTACCTTGGCAAGTTCATTTGAAGCGCTGGCTTTTACTTTAGATTGGCTTCTGGTTTTTGCCATTGCGTGTGCAGTATTCATTATATACTCCTATTCTATAATTTCCGATTACGATCTCATTATTATCCGATAACAGCTGAAACAAAATTTCTAACGAGGGCCACAGGACCACCACTGCTTATTACACCAGCAACGAGACAGGCGGTTGCCCAGCATCCAATAAGCCCTGCAGTAATTCCAATCGTCCTAACGCCTACCTTGGCAAGTTCATTCGAAGCATTGGCTTTTACGTTAGTTTGGCTTCTGGTTGTTTCCATTGTATGTGTAGTATTCATTTCAGACTCCTATTCTATAATTTTCGTTTATTGAAATGTTGTTGAGAGAATTTTTTTTCATCTTCGTTGTTATCGTCTTCTTGCTTTTATTACTTTGCATAGTGCGTGCCAGAACTACTCAGCACACTAAGAAAAAAATATAGAAATAAATAACCTTTTGATTTAACTGTATTTAATTATAAAATTTACACAAAGAAAACACATTTCAAAGGAATAAATCGGGAGAGGAGGAGATTGTTGCAGATGTGTTGCGTTTGCCGGAATAGTATTGCAAAACTGTTGCGCGCAACAGTTTTGCAATACTATTCCGGCTTTACTGTAGGACTTTTTCCAATATCGGCGGAAATACCTATTCGCTGCATTTTACGGTAAAGAGTAGAACGATCAATGTTTAACAGACGAGCAGCTTCTGATTTATTACCACGCGCACGCTTCAAAATATCTGTAATCTCTTCTTCTTCACTCACGTATGGCAGGAGTGTGGCTGCTTGCGGTTCAGGTAATTCTCGTGTCGATTGGCCAGCAACCGGAAGCACTTTGTTTTGTATTTCTGAAGGAAAATGATCTAAAGAAATAGTCGAACCTTTACATAAAACACAGGCTCTTTCAACAACATGACGCAGTTCACGAACATTACCCGGCCAGGAATAGCGGGTGAGCATTTTCATGGCCTGGTCGGAGATACCATGAATATTGCGATTAAGTTCCTCGCGAAAAAGAGAGAGAAAGTGGTGAACAAGTATGGGTACACCACCCCTTCTATCACGCAGAGGGGGCAATTTCACCTCAACAACCTTTAATCGATAGTAAAGATCTTCGCGAAAGCTGCCATCTTTTACCTTTTCAATAAAATTAACATTGGTCGCAGCTATAACTCTGACGTTTAATTGCACAGGACTATCCTGGCCCACCGGAGTGAAAGTTTTCTCTTGGAGAAACCGGAGTAAACGCAATTGCATGCGAGGTGAAATATCACCAATTTCATCAAGAAAAAGGGTTCCATTGTCAGCCTGCAGCAACTTGCCAGGACGGTCTTTATCTGCCCCAGTGAATGATCCTTTTTTGTGGCCAAAAAGCTCACTTTCCAGTAATTCTTCAGGCATTGCAGCACAATCAATTTTAATAAGTGGCATATCGCGTCGCTTACTTTCCGCATGTAATGCCTCTGCTGCGAGCTCTTTACCTGTCCCGGACTCACCTGTTACAAGGACAGCTGTGTCAACTTTTCCGACATTTTCGATTAAACTATACACATCCCGCATTGCAGGACTGGAACCTACAAAACCATGAAACTTATTTCTGAAATTACGACCAGTTTCAGGTTCAATCAAGGTAATATCCCTGGCTACCATGACGACACCCTGGAATGTGTCAAAACCATCATTTAATGGCGCCGCATTGAGACTTACGATGCGTATATTTCCATCTGGCTTCCTGCATTCAATCTGATGCCCTCTGACTTCCTGCCTGGTTGACAATACACGTTTTGCGTCCTGCAAACAGGCTTTACCCATTTCATTTTGATAGACTTCGAGGCTATTTTTCTTATCCGATTCAGAGTAAAGGAGCCACTTCTTGGCTGTCTCATTGAGCTGGACAATTTTTAATTCACTATCTATTGTAATGATCGCGTCCTGAACCGAACTGAAAATTGTTTCAAAATATTGTTTAAACTTTTCATTTTCCTGCTGTAACCTCTTTTTCTCCTTTTCAAGTTGCCAATGTTGCAATGCCTGTCGGACAAATTTCAGTAATGTTTCCTTGTTTACAGGTTTGGGAATGTAATCAAACGCCCCGTAGCGGACAGCCTCAGCAGCCGTATCGATATTAGGAAATCCAGTAACCATGACCACCGGACATTCAATGCCTGCTTCCTTAATCTTCCCGAGAAAATCAGTACCTCTTTCTTCTCCGATTACAATATCACTAATGATAAGATCAAACTCGTTCTCTTTGATGGCCACAAGGGCTTCAGCTAAAGTAGCAGCCGTAGTTATTGGCCCATAACCTTCACGGGCAAGAATCATCTCAAAAGAAAGACGAATACTTATTTCATCATCAACTATCAGAATATGGATATCTTTTTCAGGGGGAATTTTATTATCCATATTAGCTACCGAGGGAGGGGAGTTCTACTATGATCTTGGTATATTGATGCATTTTTGAGTCAACCTTGACAATACCGCCGTGGTCCCGAACAATACCATAAGTAATACTGAGCCCGAGTCCTGTTCCCTCACCTGAGGGTTTCGTGGTAAAAAATGGATCAAATAATTTTTTTAGAATCCCTTGGGGAATTCCCGTCCCTAAATCTTTAATGCACATTTGGATTACTCGCTGGTCTTGATCATTTATATGTGCCTTGCAGGATATATTAATAATTTTGTCTGGCGAAGACGTCGGGTAGCGTTCATTTAAAGCAAAACGGGAATTACTCAATAAATTGAGTACGACTTGCTGTAATTGTGTAAAATTTCCTAATAGTTGACCAAGCTCCTCTGAGTATTCAGTAGTAATCTTAATACCATCCTTTTCAAACTGATGTGCAACAAGAGTTAAACTGTCTCGAATTACCTGTTTTATGTCTATCGGTTCATTTTCTGTTTTACTTTCACGGGAAAAAGCGAGAAGATTTTTAATAATTACGGCAATCCTCTCTCCTTCACTCACTATTCTTCCTAAGAGTTCCGACTGCAGGGAATCTTTTTCGCTGTCATCGAGAAGTATCTGGGCAAAATTAATAATCCCGGTCATTGGATTATTGACTTCATGGGCCACACCCGCCGCAAGTTCTCCGATAGAGGCCATTTGTGCAGTTCGAAAAGAATCCGCTTTTCTCACCTCATCACTGGACAGCTCCCTTGCAATAAGAAGGATTTTCCGTACATTTCCATTCGAGCTTTTAACTGGTGTAATTGTTAGTTGATATTCCCCGGAAAGTCCGGGAAGAGTGGTCTCTTCGACACGGGAAGAACAGGTAAGAAGAAATTCTTCAAGAGGGCATTTGATGTGTGGTAAACTCCCACCATGAATAATTTTACAAATTCCTTGGCCAATGACCTGAGACATTTTTTTTGCTGCAGCCGTAAGGGCCGCATTGTTAGCATCAATGATGATACCATCAGGGGTAACAACAAAAACCGGATCCTGGATGGCCTGAAAAAGTTCCCCTTCTCCACTAACAGGGCAAGCCTCTGGTAATTCGGAATCTCCCCGCATGATCATTCTCTTGCCACTCTTGTTTGCCTTATCTGACATGTTTTCGGACTGTAATTATTTTGAAACTATCAAATAAGATAGCCAGGGGCCTGCCTCTAATTTATGGAACTCTGAAAAGTAATTCTTGAAATAAACCTGTCATAAAAAAACCTCTTAAGGTAACCCTTAAGGCAACCTTGAAAAATACATTCAATCCACAAAAGGAGTTACTTTTTCGAAAGCAATTTGTCAACAGTAAAGGAATTTATCGTGTTCACATATAGTTAAGTACATAATTTTTATTTTGCTAAACTAATATTCCCCTTGAACAACAATTATCAAAGAACTCTGAAGAACAATTCAGCATACCAGTAGAAACAACTTAAAAAAATTACTGCGCCGTACTCAAACCCCAAACCAGCCAGTCTAAGGCTAATCATCAAATTGTCCCGTTTCTTCCTCTCAAAAACCCTAAAAACAGCCCTAAAAAAAACTTGACACATCCTATAATACGTGTAGGGTGCAGCAGATTTGCAACACTTTTGAGAGATGCGACTGAACAGAGTAAATGGCAGTATAATAAGGTCACTCTTTGAATGCGTCCTATCTTCGGCAGACGCTTCACTGAATAACCACTCATATCTCTCATTATTGCTGGTCAGTGATTACAGGTAATAGGCTGCTACATGCACCTTTTCTCTGTTTTATAATTTATTCAGGAGATTCAGGATGGATATCAAAAAATTATCAAAGAAAAAAAATGAGGGCGTGACTAGTCTACCTTCAGAAGAACGCCGCAAATTCCTCAAAATGGGATTTGCCGTTACAGGGGTATTTTTGGGAGGCTCTGTCCTTTCCCTCACATCAGTACAAGAAGCTCAAGGGCAACGCGCCGATGTTGTTCCGACAGAAGGACAATACCCCTTTGAAAAGCACTATGCCATGGTGATCCGCCAGGATCGCTGCGTTGATTGCGAGCGATGTCTGGTCGCCTGCCGAGAGACAAATCATGTTCCCAATCACCATGACACCTGGCGTACTACAATTCAGGAAAAATTAACGATTTCGAAAGAAGGCTTTAAGGAAGCTATTTTCAGGCCGGTACTCTGTAACCAATGTAATCGTCCTCCCTGTGTCAGGGTCTGTCCCACCAGAGCAACGTACAAGGATAAAAAAACCGGTATTGTCATGATGGATTACAAAAAATGTATCGGCTGCAAAACGTGTATGTCTGCCTGTCCATACAATGCTCGCTACTTCAACCATGATCGTTATGCTGTTGACAAATGCAACTTCTGCTATGACACTCGTATTTCCAAAGGTGAAACAGAAACAGCGTGCTCTGCTGCCTGCCCAGCCCAAGTCAGGATTTTTGGCGACCTGCTGGACAAATCGGGAAAGGTTTACGGGTATCTCCATACCCCGGACAAAACAATATGGGTACTGCGACCAGAAACAGGCGCTTTACCTAACGTTTTCTATACCAATTTCTAAACTATGTGAACTGTAACATCTGAGACTACACCTATTTAAAAGTAAAAGAACGATTTGCACGCCGTCAGATCATGGCTAACAATTATGATGCCGGCTCATACAATAAAGAAGAGGAAAATCATGAAACGCAGAACGAATAATTTTCTTGCCTTGTTATGCATACTGACCCTGAGCACTCTGCTGATTACCGCTAATAATGCCCTTAGCACTGACCAGGGAAGTAATGAGAAATACGATGAGGACACATATGGTCCGGCTGAGCGCATTGAATTTCACCATCCCGCCAAACAGACATTTTTTGATCACCCGGTCCACACTCTGGCCCTGGGCCTTGAATGTGACAGCTGTCACGACGGCTTATTCGAAATGGAAGCCGGAGCAGCAGAGGCAAACGATGATTTCAATATGAAGTCACTGGCTGAAGGGAAATACTGTGGTGCCTGCCATGATGGCACCACCGCATTTGATGCGAATTCAAATTGCGGTTCTTGCCACACTGCCCCAGAGGATACAATCTACTTCACTAAACCGGTTACAGCTGTCATTTTTGACCATACCTCCCACAGCGGGTTGGGAATAGGCTGTGAAGAGTGCCATTCAGAATTATTCAAAATGAAGATTGGTGATGCTGAAACAAAGGCTGACTTCACTATGAAATATATCTACCATGATGCCAAGGAAGTTAAATACTGCGGAGTCTGCCATAATGGTGAAATCGCTTTTCCATCTACTTCGCGCTGCAATGTCTGTCATATCGGTGTGAAAGGTTACAACCGCGCAAAGGGTAAGACTACAGGCAATGGTGAAGATGCCGGTCACCATTAATTTTTATCCTTACCATTTGCTTGTAATTTAATAAAAACCTTGATTCCCATCAGGAGGAATAAAATGTCAATACAGTCAGAACTTGCAAACATTCTAACCGCGTCGGCAGACCCGCGGATGGCTACGCCTGGGAAGAACAAAGCCTTATTCATTTTTCTTGCTATTGTAGTGATTGGTCTTGGCTTTGGCGTCTCTGCCTTTGTTGTCGGCCATCATAATGCATATAACAATACCCGGGAAATGCCTTGGGGAATACTTATTGCCACCTATGCTTTTTGGGCAATCACTTCTACAGGTCTCTGCATTTATGCCGCCATGAGTCATGTCCTCGGCGGCACACGCATGGGCATAGTAAGCAACAGAATGGTGTGGATGTCAATTATGACTATTATGGGCGCTTTTGCAACCATCGGCGTTGAAATTGCGAGTCCTCACCGTATGCTGCTTTATAATGTACTCTCTCCAAATCCTACTTCAAATATTTGGTGGATGGGTACATTATATGGCCTTGCAGTCGGCTGCATGCTTGTTGAATTTTTCGGTATTATCACTGGACTTGCGCGCCTGGCGATTATCATAGGGGTTTTCGGTGCGTTAGCCGAAGTTGGGGCAAATAGTTGTCTAGGCGGAGTCTTTGCCACCCTGGCCGGTAGGCCATATTGGTATGGAGGCCAGTTACCTATCTATTTTCTGACTTCAGCATTTCTTTCCGGTGCTGCCGCAGCCGTCTTTTTTAACCACATGGCCTATAAGTTGCGAGGTGAAGAAATGAGTGAAGCCGTACGTCGGGCCGTTAAAAGTGCCGGAAAAGCCATGACTCTTGTTCTTATACTCTATATGGTAGCCACCTTCTGGCGCCTGCTTTCTTACTATGTCGGAGGCACAGATCTTGGAAGAACAGCGGCAGGAGCCCTTATTCACGGCCCTCTGGCCGTGAACTTCTGGGTAGTGGAAGTTGGCGTAGGGATGCTCATCCCTCTTATCCTGATTATCTTGGCACGTGGAGAAAACATTCCTACCATGTCTTTTGCTGGTGTTTTAATTCTCATCGGCCAGTTTGTTGCCCGATATGACCTGGTTGTTGCAGGCCAGTTGGTCCCCCACAATATTGGCTGG
This sequence comes from Candidatus Desulfobia pelagia, assembly GCA_014382295.1. Classification (GTDB taxonomy): domain Bacteria; phylum Desulfobacterota; class Desulfobulbia; order Desulfobulbales; family SURF-16; genus Desulfobia; species Desulfobia pelagia. The sequence goes on from JACNJZ010000079.1 coordinate 17,270, forward strand.
GATAATGTACCAACCTATTTTTCTTACATCCCCTCCTTTTCAGAGTTTGCAGTTGTTGCAGGAAGTATAGGAGTTGTTGGTATGGGTTTCCTTCTGGGAGAACGCTTCTTCGGCAAAGTTTTTGACCAGAAAGAGCATCACTAAACAGTGAAGTCCATAACCCATAAAAAAAGGCCGCTTATATAAGCGGCCTTTTTTTATGCTACACAGCTTTAAGATTGCCCTCAATCAAACCAAATCTTATCAGCGCTTCTTATCATCAATTCGGCTACTTTCAATATTCAAAGAAATGGCGACCGATGCCGACAATGACATTAAACGTGTTTCTGACATAGCCAGAAAAATCACAGCACTGAGTACAAACACACCTTACTGTAAACCTTTCCGAAGAATCACAGCACACTCTTCTCCATTTTTAATGATTTTATGGAGGATTTGCGTTTGTTCATCATCCACGTTTTCAGCTTCGCAATGATCTGCCAGCAGTTGAGAATAATTTATAATACCGTTAAGCCTGTTTGTGGCTTCATTAATAATCGCTGAAAACTCCTTCTCTCGCCTGTTATAGGTTAAGTCATCAGAGCTCTCCTCTTTGGTCCTTTGAAGTAATTGATTAAAAGAAGTGATTAAGGCTCTGACCTCTACACTGTTTTTCCCCTCTTTTTCGAGTTCAAGGCGAGTATCATTCAACAGGGCCTGTTCCGCCTGGGTGGCTAGATTGATCAGAGGTTTGACAGACTTGAGATAGAGTTTGATAAGACTAAAGCAGGTCAAAATGATGATCATTCCCATTAATACCAGAGCTCTTTTCTGGTATTGCATGACTTTGTCTCTCATTTCATTAACCACGATTCTATCAAACTGCAAAAATTGCTTATTCATTTGACGAAGCTGACTAATAATCTTCAGAATCAAATCTTCATTCGTGGTATTCTCCGCTAGATTTCTCAAGTTGATCACCACCCGTCCCACATCCAGCTCTTGCAAAAAAGAGAGCTTGTATTGGCTCGGAATCAAACGGTTATCAAGCATGGCTAAATAACTGCTTTGAAGCTGCTCAAACTCCTTTGCTGCACTTAAGAGCTGTAAAGGATCACGAGACAAAAGACCTTCTGTGGCTTGTTCTTGTATGGTTGCGTAAAGAAAAATGGTGCTTTCACTTTCTTTAACAATAGTGCCATAGTTACTCGTCAGGATGTTCTGACGAATACCTGTAAGAACAAGTGCTCCCAATAAAAGCGCTGTACCTAGAAAGGTTACAGTACTCAGTCTACGAAGCGATCGCATCTACAACCTCTTCCATGGACTGAGCAATACTGCAACTTTCTTTCACCAGTGCACAAGTGTTGCCCTCATGTTTCGAATCTTTCATGGCTGCTCTTTCTTTTTTAACGCTGCACTTAACAATAATATCAAACTCCTCCCCATCCAGAGTTTCTACCTCAAGTAGAATCTCTGCCAGATTTTCAAGAAGACACCGTTCCTTTTTTAGAATACGAGCTGCTTCAGCATAACAGCTTGAAAGGAGTTCTTTGACTTCCTGGTCAATAAGTTTAGCGGTATCATGCCCCATGGGCAAACGTCCACCAGCCCCTTCAATAAAACCCCCGCTTTCTACGATAAACGCTTGAGGCCCGAGGGTTTTACTCATTCCCCATTTACAGATCATGTCAGTGGCAATTTTAGTGGAAGTGAGCAGATCCCCCTGTGCGCCTGTGGTCTGCTGTTTGAATATCAACTCTTCTGCAGCCCTTCCACCCATAAGAACAATGATTTTACTGCGAAGATATTCCTTTGAATAGGCAGGATGGTCACTAATCGGCAATTGTTGGGTCTGGCCAAGAGCCATGCCTCTGGGGACGATGGTGATTTTGTGCAACGGATCAGAGTTTGGAAGTTTGTTGGCCAGAATCCCATGGCCTGCCTCATGGTAGGCAAGGATCTCTCGATCTTTGTCACTCATTACCATTCCTTTACGTTCTATTCCCATGAGGATGCGATCACGGGCCTTTTCAAAATCCTCATTAAGAATCTGATCTCTTCCTCTTCTAGCTGCCATCAAAGCAGCCTCATTGACGAGGTTTGCGAGCTCTGCACCTGTAAAACCTGGAGTCGCCTTGGCCAAGTCCTCAAACACGACTTCAGGATGCAGAGCAACCTTGCGACCATGTACTTCCAGAATTTTTTTCCTTCCTTTCATGTCAGGAGCGAGGATATTGATCTGGCGATCAAATCGACCTGGTCGTTTAAGGGCGGAATCCAGGATATCCGGTCTATTTGTGGCTGCAAGCACGACAATGGTATCTTCTGTATCAAAACCATCCATTGCAACCAGTAAAGCATTAAGCGTCTGTCCTCTTTCTTCACCCCCTCCGGAAGAGGCACCACCTGCTCTGCTAGCACCAACCGCATCTATTTCATCAATAAAAACAATGCAGGGAGTATTCTTTTTTGCCTCTTTGAAAATATCCCTGACCCTTGAGGCCCCAACGCCTACAAACATTTCAACAAAATCGGAACCACTGAAGCTATAAAAAGGGACACCAGCCTCACCGGCCACAGCTTTTGCCAACATTGTTTTACCGGTTCCAGGTGGGCCCTGAAGGAGGATACCCTTGGGAATAGTTGCCCCGATCTTCTTGAAATTGGAAGGATATTTAAGGAAAGCAACAACCTCTTCCAATTCCTCCTTGGCCTCAGGGATTCCAGCAATATCTCTGAAGGTAAGCCCAATCACTTTTCCACTCATACTGACCAGCTTGTCACTGGCAAATTTATTTTCTTCTTTTTTGTTGGGCTGCAAAGACCACCAGACCACCATGATCAACATGACCACGAACACAAAAATAACAGTCATATAAATCGTGTTGAATCTGTCTTCCTTCACTACAACACTAATATCTTTCCCCTGAAGTCTTTCCAGAAATTTACTAACATCGGGTACTGCTGATACAAAGGTGTTCTTCTCTCGATCAGTAAAGACGACTTTATTGCCGATAAATTCGAGTTTAACAATCTGATCGTTATTTAATCGCTCAACGACTTCACTGTAGTCCTGGGGCGCATGTCTATGCTCCATATACCAAAGCAAAGCCATGAACATACACAAGAAAGAAAAGAGAAAACAGACAAGCAGGTTACGAATAAGAAGGGCCATTACAGTTGAGTCTCCAGGAATGCAAATGTATTTTCAAAAAGGTTGATGGCGTCGTAAAAAGTCCGATCTACTGCGTTGTACCAATTTTTCAGGCACTCGGCATACCACATGTATGGCCTCGCACCTGAAAAATTGCTACGCCTTGCATATCAAACTTTTCACTTAGCCATCCCGAGACTTTTTACGAGCTTGTCAAGGTTGTTACAGACAGCACAGTCAGTAACAGAGATAGCTAGTTCTCATCCGGAAAGTCGAAGACTTAACGGATGTTAGAATAAGTTGTTTCCAATTCGGAAACGGAGATTTTTTGAGAAGATCAAGGAAAACGAGGAGTTCTGCGGAGGCGTATATGTATACGCCGCACAAGGAACCCCGCTGTTTGACGCAGAGATTCACAAAAAAGGTCGTTTCCGGATGGAAACTAGCTAGAAGAACAATACAATATCTTCAAAATCGTACAAAGCATTTTTTAGTCAGTCGACTATAGAGCTTGGATTTCTAGATGTCTTCCCAGAAAAAGTATCAAAAAAAGCCGAGTGGATTTACATCCAATCGGCTTTTTTGCTGAACAGTTACCAATTTTACTTATTATGTTACACGTTATATTCCCGCACCGATTATTTATTGGTATTACATACCACTTATAGCTCTAAGCCAGCCGCCAATAAGATGAAGTGGTCCGCCTGCCTGATACATGGCACTTACAAGACAAGCAGCAACCCACAATCCAACAATTCCGGTAAAGGCTGCAACGCTACCGATTATGACTTTATCAACTTCGGCTGAAACAGTAGTTTGACTTCTCTCTTGAACTCTGCCCTTACTTCGTTCTTTTGTAAGTATTCTCTCGCTCATGATATCTCCTTATACAATCAAAAAAATTAGTCTACTGATCATTTTTGGTTTTACATACCACTTATAGCTTTAAACCAGCCGCCAATGAGCTGAAGCGGTCCACCTGCCTGGTACATAGCACTTACAAGACAAGCAGCGACCCACAATCCAACAATTCCGGTAAAGGCAACAACACTACCGATTATGACTTTGTCAACTTCTGCTGAAACAGTAGTTTGACTTCTCTCTTGAACTCTGCCCTCACTTCGCTCTTTTGTAAGTGTTCTCTCGCTCATGGTGTCTCCTTCTACAATAATGGTGGAAAAGTTGATGTTCTTTTTGTCAATTACTCTTTGCATATTACCTACTGCACATGGCGTGCCAGACTATACATGCATTGAGCATGACCGACGAGTTCTGCCCCGAATCATGGGATAACAGCTTGTTTTTACAGAGTATAAAAGGAAAAGGAGAGGGTCGTTTATACCAGCAAATAACAACATGGCGCTATTAACAGTGCTCCGCGAACTGTCCCGCATACTGTCCCGCCACTGTCCCATTAGTGTACCAAATGTGTCCCAACGCTACACATTTTTTAATGAGGACAATAAAAAGCGGTACAGAGGAGGGTTTTGAGGAGAATGGTTATGATTTGCTAATTGGTGGTCGCGGGGATTCTTTTCGTTTCCGCCATAAGACAGCCCGAACACTATTCTTTTATATTATAGCGCTCCATTTGTCTATAAAGCGTGGAGCGGGCTATTCCCAAGAGTTTGGCAGCCTTTGCCCTGTTACCGTTTACTTGCCGGAGAGCATTAATAATCTTCTCATCTTCCGACTGATACTGAGGAGTTACTGGAAAGCCATCTGTTAAGGCGCCTTGAACAATAGGAGGTGGGGAAAGAGATGTTGACAGAACCTCATTGACAGATGATTTCTGTACTTCTTCTGGCAGATGTTTTAATAGCAGCACCGAATCATTACAAAGGATACAGGCCCTTTCTATGACGTGTCTCAACTCTCGGACATTCCCTGGCCAGGAATAATGAGCCATACACTCCAAGGCCTGATCTGAGATTGTAGCAATCTTTTTACCAAGCTGTTTACGGAAAAGTTCGAGAAAATGATTCGCAAGCAATGGGATACCACTGACCCTCTCTCGCAGAGGGGGGAGATTGACTTCAATGACTTTAAGACGGTAATAGAGATCTTCCCTGAACTCCCCTTTTGTTACCATTTCCTGGAGGTCGGCGTTAGTGGCGGCTATAACTCGGACATCGACCTTTATCACTTCATTCTGCCCCACCGGGACAAATGTTTTTTCCTGTAAGAAACGCAAAAGAAGCAGTTGCATCCGAGGTGAGATATCCCCAATTTCATCAAGAAACAGTGTGCCACCATCGGCTTGAAGCAACCTGCCGTCCCTGTCTCTGTCTGCACCAGTGAAAGCCCCTTTTCGATGGCCAAAAAGCTCACTTTCCAGCAAATTCTCGGAAACAGAGACACAATCAACCTTAACAAGCGCCTTATCACTCCGTGAGCTCTCGGCATGAAGTGCTTCTGCAGCCAATTCTTTTCCAGTCCCTGATTCGCCGACTATAAGAACGGCAGTGTCAACCTTGCCAATATTTTCTATCAGCTTATACACCGCCTGCATGGCAGCACTTGAACCCACATAGCCATGGAAGCGATTACGATTTTCGTTAATTTCCAGAGGCTCGATAATGGTCATGTCCCTGGCTACGATCACAACACCGTTAAATTCTTCTTCCTCCCCCCGTAATGGAGAAGCGTTTATGCTGATCATCTTTGTTGTCTGATCGGATGTATGACATTCTATCAGATGCTTTCTGATCTCCTTTCCTTGCTGTATAACCTTGCGAGCATCATCAAGACACTCAGCAGGAAGTTGATTGAGATCAGATACGCCTTCCGCACCTTTCGCCTTTAGCCATTGTTCCGCTGTTTCATTAAGTTGGACAATCTGCATGTTGGCATCAACTGTGATAATCGCATCGCTGACCGAACGAAAAATTGTTTCCAGGTATCGACGGTACTTTTCGTTTTCCTGCTGCAGGCGTCTGGCTTTATTTTCCAAATACCAGTGTTGAAGAGCCTGTCTAGTAAAACGCAGAAGGGTCTCTTTATTCACTGGCTTCGATATATAATCAAAGGCTCCATGCCTGACAGACTCAGCAGCAGATTCAAGATGTGGGAAGCCTGTTATCATCACAACCGGACATTTGACTCCTGATTTTCTAATTTCCCTTAGAAGATCTGTCCCGCATGGACCTATCAGAACAATGTCACTAATAATTAAATCGTATACTGTTTGTGCAATTGCCTCCATGGCCTCGTCAAAAGTCGCCACGGTTTTCACAAACTTATAGCCTTCGGCGGTCAGAAATATTTCAAAGGTCTGCCGAATGGACTCCTCATCATCTACAATAAGAATATTTGCAGAATAAAAATCTTTTTCCATAATTAGATCCCTGATGGAAGTTCAATAAGCATTTCTGTATATTTCTCTAGAACTGAGTTAACGCGCAGATCGCCACCATGATCTTTGATAATTCCATAACTGATACTGAGTCCGAGCCCGGTTCCCTTCCCTGGGGGCTTAGTGGTAAAGAAAGGCTCAAAAAGACGTTCCAGTATTGACTGGGGCAGGCCCGTTCCATAATCTTTTACAGTTATGTGACAAACACGATGACCATCAACCTGCTTCTCAAAACATGATATTTCAATATTTTTCTTAGAATCAAAACCAGGGTATCTTGCATTTAAAGCATAGCGGCTGTTACTGATGAGATTCAACAATACTTGCTGTAGTTGTCTGAAGTCAGCAACTATGAAAAAGTCTTTTTCAGGAAAATCAGTAACCACCATGATTCCATCCTTCTGTAACTGATGCTGAACCAATGCAAGACTTTCTTTGACAATTTCCACAGGATTGACAGGTTTTCGAGCACCACTGTCTGCCCGTGAGAAAGAGATTAAGTTATGGGTAATAGAGGCTATTCGATTTCCCTCTTTAATAATCTTCTGCACAATATCAATGCCAGCAGCATCAAACGTATACTTATCGAGAAGAACCTGAGCAAAGTTAATAATCCCAGTAACAGGATTGTTAACCTCATGGGCAACACCTGCAGCAAGTTCTCCGATAGCCGCAAGTTTAGCTGTACGTATGGAATCGACCTTTCGAATCTCATCACGTGTGAGCTCCCTGGCAATCAGCATAATTCTATCAACTTTTCCATCCATCCCTTTGACTGGTGAGATGGCAAAGGAATATTCACCGAAGAGTCCGGGGAGACGAGTTTCTTCCACTTTTGGAGTACAAGTCATAAGAAATTCTTCCAAAGGACATTTAATATGCGGCCACCGGCCGCCATGAACAATCTTGCATATTCCCTGCCCAATAACTTCATTTCTGGTTTTTCGGGCCGCCTGCAAGGTTGCATCATTGGCCTCAACAATAATCCCGTCCGGTCGGACCACCAGAATAGGATCTTGACTAGCGTTGAAGAGCTGCTCCCAGCTACTCGCATCATGCGAATTACAGCACTCATGGCTCTTTTCGTCTTTAAAAAGACAATCTATGTCCTTCTTTTTTTTCATATCCGAAGTGCATGCATACAGCAGTAAAATTAAATTCAAAGTGTATTGAAAAGATGTTTAAAAATAATAGGTACCTTGAAAAATTAGGATTTTTGTTTGATAGCAAGGAATGCCAAAATTAAAAAGCACCCACATGGGCATAAACTCCGCATACC
>JACNJZ010000189.1 GCA_014382295.1 Candidatus Desulfobia pelagia
TGATACAGCCGGGCGAATTCCTGATGGGGTCAACAGAATCACCTGAAGAACTAGCCCATCATTTTGATCAAGAGCCAGATGACTTTGAAGATGAATATCCGTTACACAAGGTAAAAATAACCCGGGGTTTCTGGATGGGAAAGTATCCGGTCACCCAGGCACAGTGGCAAGTCATCGTAAACGATAATCCGAGTTATTTCAGAGAAGGTGTATCGGGAGCCAAGTATGATACCAGTAATCATCCAGTGGAAAAAGTATCCTGGTACGACTTCCAGGCATTCCTTAAAAAATTATCGCAGAGTACAGGTCAGACATTCAGGTTACCAACGGAGGCTGAATGGGAGTTTGCTTGCAGGGCCGGCAGCAGGACCCATTTTTATTGGGGCAGCAACTTTGATGAAGACATTATGAGGCAATTTGCCTGGTATGATGATAATACAAATAATCATTGCTGGTCAGAGCCTCATGCAGAATATGAAGGAACACAAGCAGTTGGCCAAAAACAACCCAATGCCTGGGGGCTCTATGATATGTGCGTATTCCGGTGAAAACTGCCAGGCATTCCGTTTTTAAGTTTACCACTTTCCACCGAGTCAATTTTCTCTGTGCCACTTTAACAAAAGTGGCAGGTTTGTTCAAATGAAAATTTGATCTCATTTCCTCCTTTCTGGAATAATTCAGGAGCAGAGATCGTAATTGCAATCTCCACAATACCGTACCCTATTAAACTCACTCCAGGTGATCCTTGGTTTTCCTTATTGACTCCCCCCCCTTCAATTTAATCTGGTAAGATGTATGAATCAGCCGGTCGCAGATGGCGTCTGCTATGGTTGGTTCGCCGATGAGTTCGTACCAGCTTTGGGTCGGAAACTGGGAAGCAACCACCGTCGATTTGCGTCCGTGCCGGTCTTCCAACAATTCCAGGAGTATCAACCGGTTTTCCATGTCGAAAGGGTAGATGCCGAAGTCATCCAACACCAGAAGTGCCTGTTTTTGAAGCTGGTCCATTTTCTTAATGTAGGTACCCTCCGCCCGGGCCAGCTTCATTTGGGAGAAGAGCTTGGCACAGTTGAAGTACTTGACCGTGTATCCGTACTGGCACCCTTGGTGCCCCAGGGCGGAAGCGATAAAGCTTTTACCCAGCCCTGTTTCCCCGCTGATAATGACGTCCTTGCCCTGCTGTATCCAGCTGCAATCAGCCAGCCGCAGGAGCAGGTTCTTATCGAGGTTGCGCTTCAGCCGGAAGTTGATCTGTTCCAGTGAGGCCTGGTAGCGAAACTTGGCTGATTTCATCAGCCTGTTCATCTTCCGGTTGTGCCTGTCATCCCACTCGGCGTCAACCAGGTGGGCCAGCAGTTCGTCGGCGGTAAAGTCCTTCTTGAGTCCTGTGTCCAGGGAGGCCTGGAAGGCCCTGGCCATCCCGTACAATTTCATCTGGTGCATCTTTTCGAGTGTACCCTGGTTATTCATTGTTCGTCGCCTCCGATTCATAATAGTGCTTTCCCCTGATGTTCTCGTGAACGGGGAGGGTCTGCTGAAGCGGCTCCTCTGCTTGAATCCTGTCCAGCCCTTTCTCCAGCACGTTTTTCACGAACTTGTATGAATAGCTTCGGAACTGCAGAGCTCGCTCGCAGGCCCGGTCGAGCCGCCCGTCGCCGTATCTCTTGGAGAGGTTCAATAACCCGAGACAAACCTTGAAGGCTTGTTCCGGATGCTTCCTGCTTTGTAGGACTTCTTCCACCATTTGCTTTGTGTTCGGACCGATCGCGCCACCCCAGTTGATCAGGCGCTGGGGACTCCATTCCGCGTAGAGGCGATGATTGGGTGGCATATGTTCGTGGACAGTGGTGTACCTGTTGTTCCTGTTACGGTCTCTCTTATGGAAAGCAATGCGAATGTTGTTGTAGTACACTTCCACCACGGTAGCGGTATAAATAACTTTTACGTGCTTCCTCAGGTACTTCCAGGGAACACTGTAGTAATGGCGGTCTTCCCGGATCTCGACATGGTAGTTGAACTGGACTTTGAGCTTGAGAAACCTTTTTATTTCATATCTTTGGGAAGGTAGGGGCTTCAAGGCCGGCAGCTCAATCTCTTCGAATAGTTGCCGTCGGCTGGTCGTGCTTATTTGAAAGTGTTTGTTGTTGTGTTCTTCCAGTTTCTCCCATATGGCCTCGTTGAGCTCGTCCAGGCTGTAGAATGTCCGGTCCCTCAGTGGAGCGTAGATTCTTTTGTAGACGATTCCGACGGCATTTTCTACCAGGGCTTTGTCCTTGGGGCTATTGGGCCGGGCTGGTAAAATGGCCGTACCATAATAGCTGGCAAAGTCGGCATAGTCCGGGTGGGTATCGGGCTCGTACTTATCGGCCTTGGTAACTCCTGATTTCAGGCAGTCAGGAACGATGGCTGCCGGGACGCCGTCGAGGTACCACAAAGCATTATCATTGACCTTGAGCCAGTCTTCCTTTTGCTGGCTGAGAACGGCTTCCACATAGGTGAGTTGGCTGGCGCCCAGGATAGCCACGAACACTTCTGTCTCTTGAAATTCTTTTGCTTCCCGGTCGAAGAATTTCATCTTCTTGCCGGTGAAGTCCACAAACATTTTATCTCCGGCCTTGTGCTCGATATGCATGGTCAGGGAGGATAGATTACGCCAGACCTGGAAGTGATAACAGAATTGGGAATAGCCGTATCCATCCGGGTGTTGCCGGCGATATTCCTCCCAGAGAAGATAAAGAGTTACCCCCTTTTTCTTCAGTTCTCTGGCCATGTACTCGAACTGCTCATCAAGGGTCCGGTGGCGTTTTGATTTGCCCTTCTTCTTCGCAAACACCGCCAGCAAATCATCATCGCTCATACTTTGGATACTGCTGTACGTTAACCCTGAGCCTTTCAAGTCGGTCAGATATTGCGCCACCACCGGCCGAGAAACATGTAGTGCCCGCGCTATCTGCCGTTGTGTCAAGCCATGCTCTTTCAACCTTATTATTTCTCTGATCTTGTTCATGCTGATTCTCCCTTTGGACATCTTCAGTTCCTCCTATGAATGTAGTTCTGCAATCATAGGAAAAACCGAGTAATTTTTCAGAGAAATGACCGGCAGTTTCAGCCTGGATTTCCATTCCGGAAATTACCAAAAAATTGGTATACTATTTTCCGGAATCGGTGGCAGGTTTCAACCGGAATGGGTGGCAGGTTTGCTCCGGAATCGGTGGCAGGTTTGGCCCGGAATACACAATATGTGCGGAAATGTAGATGAGTGGTGTCATGACTGGCATAAACAAGACTACTATAGTAGCTGTCCGGAGAACGATCCTTCGGGACCGTACTGGGATGATTTGCCTGATAAAGACCTACCTTTTCGTGTCCTTCGAGGAGGATCCTGGTGTTATAATGGATTGGAATGCCGTTCCGCTTGTCGTTATTGCTCCACCCCTGACGAAAAAGTCGCCCATATTGGATTTCGAATTGTTATGCTGTTCAACGACCATCTGATTCCCTCCGCAGCGTTTCAACCAGCGATCACACTTCGATGACCAAATCTATTTTAAACCGCTCGTTCAACTGGTACCCGGCGTACCCGCGCGGGTTGCAAACGATCCTTGTTTCTCCGATCATGTAGTCAAAGCTGTCATGCATATGGCCATGAATCCATAGCCTGGGTTGGTACTCACGGATGATTTCGTCAAGGTGGCTGGCAAAGGCAGGATTCAAGCGGTTTCCCCTGAATTTACCATTGATGCTGTTGTAGCTCGGGGCGTGGTGGGTTATTACCATCACCGGTTCGGCGGACTCTGTCAGTTCCCGGACCAGCCATTTCTTCGACCTCTCGTGCTCCATGAGAGCGTCCACCGGTGAGAAGGGCTTGCCGTTCTTCTCGATGACGAGAAAGTCATACATCCGTTCCCGGGCGAAGCGCATAACCGGTCCGTTGCCGCCTGCGAAGTCAGTCCACAACGTCGTTCCAAGAAATCTGATTCCGTCTATCAAGGTTGAACAGTTATCAAGTAGATGAAGTCCATCGATCCCTGTGTCGCCCCAGTAGTGTCTTATATATCCGAAATCGTGCTTGTAGTACTCGTGATTCCCGAGCACCAGAATTACCGGGCTCTTTTTAGCCTGATCCTGGATGAATTCCAGGGCGCCCGGTCCCACTCCTATGTCGCCCCCCAGAACCAGAACATCCCGGTCAACATCGGGGACAACGAAGGGACCGCCAAATTCCAGGTGAAGGTCACTCAAAACGTGCAGTTTCATCGGTCGTCTTCTGTTTGCTCCATATAGTGTGCTGCTTGTAATGTTGTGATGGTAGTATACTATACGCCTCTAAGCCAGTATGTACAAGCTATGCTCTGCGCACTTTCATTTTCTTGCCCTGATTATGTCCATGATCTGTTGTATGAGGAAAATTCCGCAAATAAAAGAAGGACGTTGGTAAGGCGTGAATGAAAGTGCTAGCCGATGTCAAAAAGGTATTGCAAAGGCTTTAAAAACCGGTGACAACTGATGAAGCCTGCGATGGGAACCAGGGAGGTATGTAAAACCGGTTGAGAATTCGATTCTTGGACTCGCTGTTAAAGGAGAGGAAAACCGTTATGCCTGAAATCTATTGCTTCTCGTGTAATAAATGTCGTTTCCATCTGGGTTCGGGATGGGGTGGCCACATGTATGTAACGGACGATGACGGTAATAGAGTTGTGTGTCGGCATCCCTGTGAGAGGCGCACGGTTTACAAAATTCTTGGAAAAGACGCATCCCGATACCTGATTGCATTACGAACA
>JACNJZ010000205.1 GCA_014382295.1 Candidatus Desulfobia pelagia
TAAATTGCTGATTAGACATGTAGCTGCGGCCTGTCGCATGGAGGTAACAAAGTGCGGGGAGCAAGGTCGGTCTCTTGAGTTGAAAGAGGCAAAGGTATAAAAGCCGGACAGCGAAGCCATGAGCCGCAATTCGTAAAGAGTGAACTGAAATCGGCCTCGTTACACCAAATACAGGTGGTCAGCCTCCCGGAGATGGTGAAGCCAGCACGATTCGAGAAGTAATCAGCATATGCATCGAATCGGCCTGTCGGGGTGAAAGCAGGTGGCGCGTGGTGAAAGAGTGATCAAGGAACCTGAGAGATCCAGTCAGGCTGGGATTGTAACCCACTGATCATGCAGGAAGACATAACTGCACTGGTCTGTCTGTTTGGAAGTCGGAGAGGCCCATATTAGCTGAGATCCGGGGTAATGCCCGAGGAGCAAAGGGGCCTTGCCAGTGTTACGTTTCGGAAACAGAAGGAGAGAGCCGCTTGTCGCACAAGACCACTACGGAAGAAGGTAGTAACTCTATTGCCAAGGAAGTACCCTATGGTAATGAGAATCTTCCTGAATCTCTTGCCTCCCTGAGGAAGAAACTCTACATCAAGTCGAAACGAGAGCCCCGGTTCTGGTTTTACGCTCTGTATGACCGAATCTACCGGGAAGACGTATTGGCGGCAGCATGGCAGCAGGTGTCTTCTAACAAAGGTTCACCTGGGGTGGATGGAGTTGGTATCAATGATATTGAGGACTCTCCACAAGGTGTAAAGGGGTTTCTGGATGATCTTCATGTGGATCTAAAGGAAAAGCAATACCGTCCTCAAGCTGTCCGTCGGGTGATGATTCCAAAAGCAAATGGTGGCGAACGCCCATTGGGTATTCCCACGGTTCGAGACCGAGTTGTGCAAACTGCCACTCTGTTGATTCTTGAGCCGATATTTGAAGCAGACTTTCTAGACTGCTCCTATGGATTTCGGCCAAAGCGCAATGCTCACCAGGCTCTTGCTGCGATCGAGCAAGGGCTCAAACGAGGCAAGACCGCTGTGTATGATGCCGATTTACAAGGGTATTTTGACAGCATACCCCACGATAAGCTCATGAAGTGCGTAGAAATGCGCGTGAGTGATCGGAGTGTGTTGAAACTTATTCGAATGTGGCTCAATGTTCCGGTGCAGGAAGGTGATGATCCACCTGTGCGAAAGCATGGCAAGACAGGAACGCCACAGGGCGGAGTAATATCGCCCTTGCTTGCCAACATATATTTGCATTGGTTGGACAAGCGATTTTCAATGGGCGATGGTCCTGGGGAATTTGCTAATGCAGAATTGGTACGGTATGCCGATGATTTTGTAGTACTGGCCCGTAGCATGGGAACAGGTATAACAGATTGGCTTGAGGCTACCATAGAGGATTGGCTTGGTTTGGTTATTAATCGGAATAAGACCAAGCTCCTTGATTTGTCGAAACAGGGAACGCGGCTGGATTTTCTCGGGTATAGTTTCCGTTACGATAAAGATCTTCGTGGCCGCAAGACTCGTTATCTAAATTTATTTGTCAGTGATGCCTCCTGCGGAAGACGTCGGAAGAAAGTGGGAGATCTGCTAAGCAGTCGGACCTCTTTTGTGCCGATCCCTGAATTGATAGAGTCTCTCAATCTACAGTTGGCGGGTTGGAAGAACTATTTCTTCAAGGGGTATCCCCGGAAGGCATTTCGTAAGATGAATAACTATATTTGTGGTAAGGTAATCAAACACTTAAATCGTCGGAGTCAGCGCCCTTATCGTCCACCACAAGGGGTAACCTGGTATCAGCATATTTACAGGAATTTAGGTCTGATACAGTTGTAAATGTGAAACTCCTTTCGTGATAGTAATGATGTGAAAACACTGGGAAAGCCGGATGCGGGAAAACTGCATGTCCGGTTTGACGAGGAGGAGCAGGGAAGCCTGCTCCTTACTCTACTGAACTTCGTGGTAAAAAAAAACAGGAAAAAATATGTCTATAAATTTAGGGAAATATTTCATGGTGGGCCTGCCTGGACTTGATTTGGACTCATCAACTGTCCAGCTTGTCAGGGACCTGGGAATCCACAATTTCATTATATTCAGCAGAAATGTGGAAAGTCCGGAACAACTCAGGAAGCTCTGCCAGGAATTGAACGCTGTCTGCCGGGAGCATAATTTACCCCTTCCTTTTATCAGTATCGACCAGGAAGGCGGAACCGTTGCCCGTCTGTCCAAGCCTTTTTCGCAGTTCAAGGATGCCCGGGTTCTGGCGGAATCAACGGATCCCCAAAAGAATCTTGCCTCTTTTGCCCAGACCTGCGCCGCAGAGCTCATAGATGTCGGAATCAATATGAATCTTGCGCCGGTGCTCGATATATGTCCTTCCGGAGAAGGTTTTTTTATGGAACATCGGAGCCTCGGAAACGATCCTCATACTGTAGGGAAGTTGGGCTGCCTGATTATTGAAGAAATGCAGAAACTTGGAGTTGCTGCCTGCGGAAAACATTTCCCGGGGCTGGGGGCCGCTAAAATAGATCCGCATCTGCATCTGCCCACCGTCACAAGTGGGCGTGACCAGATAGTGAACCGGGATTTGATACCTTTTCAGCAGGCGATGGATGCCGGTGTCGCGGCTATTATGACATCCCACACCATTTATTCAGATATTGACGACGGAATCCCGGCTACCTTGTCTCCATTTATCCTGTCGACAATGGCCCGTGATCAGATGGGATACGACGGCCTCATAATAACTGATGATCTGGAAATGGGTGCCATTGAAAATGAAGGAAGTATAGAGGAAGCATGCGTAAAATCATTTATCGCCGGAGCCGACATACTGCTCATTTGCCATGATCATGATAAGATCCGCCGTTCATTGACTGCGTTTAAGGAGGCTGTGGCAAATGGTACTGTTTCAGCACAGCGGCTGCAGGATTCAGGCAGAAGAATTGATGCCGCTCACAAGATTTTCATAGGATGAATAAAATAACTCCTCACGCTGGTACGAGGAGCATATCTGTGTTATATTTATAGTAACCTTTTAAGCGAAAGGTTTTGGTCCGAAGAGTACTCTGATATGTTGTAAAGGGACTCTGGTGCAGGTCGTTGAGGTTCAATTATCAGGGGCCTGTTAAATTCTTATTGGAGGACATCTATGGAATTAAAGGTCGAAGGCCGCAATCTTGATCTGAGAAAATCCTGGCAGGAAAAAATCGAAGAGGAAAAGGAGCGTCTGGGGCGGCATCATCCAGGGCTTGTTTTTAACCTCCGGGTAACGATTGAGGAGGTTTCCCACCAGAAGCAGGGAGGATACAAGGTGGGCATCGTTGCTGCGGTACCAAATGATACCGTGGTAGTGAAGAGAAAAGGAGAATCGGTCAGGCCACTTCTTGTTGATGCTTTTGATAAACTCGGCTATCAGCTCAAGGAGCTTCAGAGGAAAAGACGACAGACCGCCAAGGTTCCCGAGGGAGCGGCGGAAGTGCTGGACCATGTAGGGGTGATCAAGACGCTTTCCCCATATGAATCATACGGGTTTATTACTTCTGTTGCCGGGCAGGAAATTTATTTTCATGAAAATGCCCTGAAAGATGTAGTCATGGACGATCTGTCCGAAGGAGACAAGGTCTCTTTCGGTGTTACTGATGGAGATAAAGGCCCCCAGGCCACCTGGGTTCGCAGTGCGTGAAAAAGTAGGTTGTTGATTTTGCAATAATAGAGAGGCACAGGGATTTGTTTTTTAAGTCTTTGTGCCTTTGTTATTTTATGAATAAGTTTTTAAATGAAAGTCTCTCACAGAGGCACAGAGTTCACAGAGGTTTTTTCTTTATTTCTCTGTGTCCTCTGAGGCTCTGTGAGATGCTATTTTGCTGTCACAAATTCCATATCCGGCAAGACAAGACAGGTAAGTTCACCGCCATAGACAGCCCCGGTATCAATCCCAATTTTATAGGGATCTATATGTGGTTTATCGAATGGTGTATGTCCGAATATCACTTGTTTGCCGTAATCGTATGTTGTGGTGATGAAATTCTCCCTGGCCCAGCAGCACCAGCGGGCTGACTGTTGGCTGAGATGCACTCCGGGCTCCAGGCCGGCATGGACATAGATATATCTTTCATCCTCCCAGAGAAGAAGCAGGTTCTGGAGGAAATGGATGTGGGTTAAGGGAATTTCCGAGGCAATCCTTCTGTTGTAGGGCGGCTTGATCCCATAACTTGCCAGAGTGGCATCACCTCCCATTTTCAGGAAGAACTCGTTCTCTCTGCCGGTAAGGGCAGCAAGAAACATCTGCTCATGGTTGCCCATGAGGGGTATCACCCTGGGGAATGTCTGTTGAAGCTCTAATACTTTTTCAACAACTTTCCTGGAGTCTGGCCCTCTGTCGATATAGTCTCCAAGAAAAACCAGCGTGTCGTGGGCGGAATCCGGACTGATCTTGTCCAGGAGGTCTGTTAGTTTGTCGTAACAACCGTGAATGTCGCCGATGACATAGGTCCTATTTTTTGTGCTCAACTTCTTACGATGCCGTCTTCTGCCAGGTCCTCAGCAATCCCTCTGCTTCCTGCCGTTCCGGAAAGTCTGTGTCTCCCTGGAGAGCTTGTTCAAGCTCTGACAAGGCTTCATCGTCAGCACCCTGGCCTTTTAAAGCGAGGGCAAGATGGTAGCGAATTGTCGGGACATGCGGCAAATCTTCTATTGCCAGCCTGAACTGGGTTGTTGCCAGGTCAAAGGCATTGCGCTTGTAATGGATAAAGCCCAGGGTGTCACTGATATTCGGGTC
>JACNJZ010000206.1 GCA_014382295.1 Candidatus Desulfobia pelagia
TATCTGGAGATAAAAAAATGAGCCTTACCCTTCCCCTTGACGAACCGGAGGAGCCTCTAAGCTATAATCTGAATGTGTGCTCTCCCTCCTTCTCCGCAGCCACTCCGGCACGGTTTACTGCTATTTCACGCGCCAAATCCTTCCGCAGCAGATATTTTCCTCATATAACTATCGATGAATGGAATGACTGGCGCTGGCAATTAAGAAACCGGATTACTACCACTGAACAGCTTGAAAAAATCATAAACCTCACCGATAGCGAGCGTCAAGCCTTGCAGCGTAGCAGTTCGACTCTGCCTTTTGCCATAACGCCTTATTACGCGAGTCTTGTTTCTCCGAATAATCCGCATGATCCTGTCCGGCGGGCTGTGGTGCCGGTGGTTAATGAGCTTGTGGTTTCCAACGGTGAAGCCCATGACCCCCTGGGTGAGGACAGCCATACGCCGGTTCCCGGACTGGTTCACCGTTATCCTGACAGGGTGCTGTTTCTTCTTACCGACTATTGCTCCACTTATTGTCGTTATTGTACCAGGTCGCGGATGGTGGGCAGAAACCAGGACACAACATCCTGCAAGGAGCGTTGGGAAAAAGCCTTTGCTTATATTGAAAAAACCACTGAAATTCGTGATGTTCTGCTGTCCGGTGGAGACCCTCTGACCTTGCCGGACGAAACGCTGGAATATATCCTCAAACGTTTACGCAGCATCAAGCATGTGGAACTTATCCGTATCGGTACCAAAACTCCGGCGGTTCTTCCTCAGCGCATTACCAGTCAGCTCACCCGTATGCTCAGGCGCTATCATCCGGTGTGGATCAGTATCCATGCCATGCATCCCGCTGAGCAGACCCGAGAAATGAAAAAGGCGTGTGAACGGCTTGCCGACGCAGGTATCCCCCTAGGCAGCCAGACGGTGTTGTTGGCCGGCATCAATGATGATGTTCCCACCATGAAAAAACTTATGCAGGGTCTGGTACGCATGCGTGTTAAGCCCTACTATCTCTATCAGTGCGATCCTATCATCGGCTCCGCCCACTTCAGGACGAGCGTGACCAAGGGACTGGAGATCTACCAGGGCCTGCGTGGTCACACCACCGGGTATGCCGTGCCTACCTATGTAATTGACGCTCCCGGGGGTGGTGGAAAAATTCCTCTCCTTCCCGAAACGTTCCTTGGCCGGGACGGCAGCGATATTCTCCTCAAGAATTATGAGGGGAACACCTATCGTTACCCTGACGCCCTCTAAGGGCAAATCGTTACTTCATATTTATTTTGAGGATATCATGAATATTGGTATGACCTATGACCTGCGCGCGGATTATCTGGCGGCAGGATACGGCGAGGAAGAAACCGCCGAATTTGACCGTCCAGACACTATTGAGGCCATTGAAGGTGCTCTGCAGGCTCTCGGACATCAGACCGACCGCATCGGTAATGTTGACAGCCTGGTAAAAAGACTGGCAGAAGGGCAGCGCTGGGATCTGGTGTTCAACATTGCCGAAGGATTGTATGGCTTTGGCCGGGAAGCCGTTGTTCCGGCACTGCTTGATGCCTATCGCATCCCTTACACCTTTTCCGATCCCTTGATGATGAGTGTTACCCTGCATAAGGCAACGGCAAAACGGGTGGTGCGGGATATGGGTATTGCCACTCCGGATTTTGCCCTGGTGCGCACAATGGAAGAGGCGGATGCCGTCAATCTTCCTTATCCGCTCTTTGCCAAGCCGGTTGCCGAAGGAACTGGCAAGGGGGTGACTCCTGTTTCAAAGATAACGTCTCCCGACCAACTGAAAACAGTCTGCCGTGACCTGCTCGACACCTATCATCAGCCGGTTCTGGTTGAAACATTTCTGCCGGGTCGAGAATTTACGGTGGGTATTGTCGGTAACGGCAGGAATGCCCGTTCCATCGGGCTGATCGAGGTCGTGCTGCTGGAAAACTCTGAACCGGATGTCTATTCCTATCACAATAAGGAGATCTGTGAGGAGGTGGTTGAATATCGGACCCCCGATGATCCGGAAGCTCAGGAGGCTATACGTGTAGCCCTTGAGGTCTGGCATGGGCTCGACTGCCGTGATTCCGGCAGGGTGGATCTGCGTTCTGACAGGAATGGTCACCCTAATTTTATTGAGATCAATCCTATTGCGGGTCTGCATCCGGAGCATTCCGACCTATGCATCATTGCCACTAAATTCGGCATAAGTTATCAACAGTTGATAGGTGATATTGTTGCCGCTTCTCTAGACCGTATTCGAGGCTGAGAAAATTCAATGAAGATAGCCATTGTATACAACCGTCCCGCTGAAACAGGCTCGGCAAACTGGCAGTCGTCCCAGGATGTGCTGTTGCAGGTTGAGGCGGTTCAACATTCCCTGGTTGAGCTTGATGTAGATTGCCTGGCCGTTCCTTTTGACCGTGATGTTTCGGCCTTTGCAGCTATAGTGAAGAAAGAAAAAATTGAAGCTGTTTTCAACCTCTGTGAAAGTGTTGATGACGACCCCAGGCTGATCGGCCATCCGGCGGCGGTATTTGAACTGTTGGGCCTGCCATTTACCGGGTCCGGCTCCATTGCCCTGATGCTTTCTACCGATAAACTGCTGGCTAAAAGGCAGCTTACTGCTGCCGGCTTTCGTACTCCCGGCTATCTTGCTTATGACGGGGGAGATATTTCGTATCTGCTTGATTTTGCTTTGCCGGCCATCATCAAGCCTCGCCTTGAAGACGCCAGCATCGGCATTGATCAGGAATCCATTGTGTTCAAGAAAAAGGAACTCAAGGAAAAAATCCCTGTCTTTTTTAAGAAATACGGCCCATTGCTCCTTGAGCAGTTCATCGACGGTCGTGAATTCAATGTGTCGCTTTTCGGATATCCAGCGGCCCGCATCCTGCCGGTGGCAGAGATAGATTTTTCCTCTTTTCCCAAGGAGCTGCAGAAAATAGTGGGGTACCGGGCTAAATGGGATGAGGAGGCCTTTGAATATCACAATACCAGAAGGATTTTCCCCCAGAAACTGCCGCAATTGCTGGAGCGAAATCTGCGAAAGGTAGCATCCGGGGCCTATAAACTTTTCATGTTGCGTGATTACGGGCGTATTGACCTCCGAATGGATGATCTGGGGAAGATCTATGTTCTTGAGGCAAATGCCAATCCCTGTATCAGTCCTGATGCTGGTTTTATTGCTGCCGCAGGTCAATGCAGGATGACCTATACTGATATTATCCGTGATTTTGTCGCTTTCCTTCATGATCGAGCCAATAAATGATCACTATTCGTTTCGCCGCCGGCGACGACCGGCAACAGTTGTATACTCTGGTCGCAACCATCGACAATTTTACCCTTGAGGAAAAAGAACTGGCACGGGAAGTCATTTATGACGGACTGGAATCTGAGAAAAACGGTTACCATATCCTGGTGGCCGTTGACAGCCAAGAGACCCTTGCCGGGTTTATCTGCTATGGGCCGATTCCTATTTCTGTAAAGCGCTGGGATCTGTATTGGATCGCTGTTGCCCCGCAGCAGTCACGGCAAGGCATTGGCACTCTTCTTCTGCAGGCCATGGAAGAGAGGCTGGGAAAAGGTGGTGTCCGTATCTATGTGGATACTTCTTCAACCAGCGGCTACACCAAGGCCCGCTCTTTTTACGAACGGCATGGCTATGAAGTGGCCTGTGTCCTGCCTGATTTTTATCGGACAGGAGATGACAAAGTAGTTTACTGCAAGGAGCTTTGATATGTTCCGAATACGACGTGTTTACGATAATACCCTTCCCATCGACAGTGATGCCATTGCCCAGGTTCAGGAAATTCTGAGTAAACAGTTTTCCGCGCTTTCAAGCAAGGATATCGAGAGTCTGCCGGCCAAGCTCCTTAACCCGCTCAAATATCAATTCCGCACACTCCTCTTTGTTGCAGATGGTCAACGCCATAAGGTGAAAGGGTTTGCTCTGGTCAATTATGCTCCGGATCTTAATTTCAGTTATCTGGATTTTTTATCGGTTCAGCCCACAAAAAATGCAGGTGGCATCGGAGGCGCCCTTTACGAACGAGTGCGGGATGAGGCTAAAAATCTGAAGGTCTGCGGCATTTTCATGGAATGTCTGCCTGATGATGTCATACTCTGCGAAGACAAAGAGACATTGAAGCAGAATAAGGCTAGGCTTCGTTTTTATGAACGATATGGTGCTGTACCGATCGTCAACACCAACTACGCGACGTCCCTGAAAGAAATGGAAGACTGCCCTCCATATCTGATTTACGACCAGATAGGGGAGAAGAAACCACCTTCTATGGAGGCGGCCAGAAATATTGTCCGTGCCATCCTGGTCAGAAAATATGGGAAGGCGTGCCCCCCGGGGTATATCGACATGGTTGTCGAGTCATTCAAGGATGACCCGATACAACTCAGAACGTTCCGGTATATTAAAACGGATCCTGTAGAAGTGAAAACCGTCTATTCCCTGGAAAAGCGTATAGCTCTGGTGATCAATGACAAGCATGATATTCATCATGTTAATGAAAGGGGATATGTTGAAGCGCCGGTCCGAATTCGTTCTATTCTCAAAGGTATCGAGCAGATCGATTTTTTTGAAAAAACGCCCGCTCGTCATTTTCAGGATCATTACATCAAACAGGTGCATGATTCGAAATTTGTTGACTATCTCAAGCGGGTATGCGCCAATGTGGAGCCGGGAAAATCCGTTTACCCCTATGTTTTCCCCATCCGTAACGCCACCAGACCGCCGAAGGAATTACCGATACGGGCAGGGTATTA
>JACNJZ010000126.1 GCA_014382295.1 Candidatus Desulfobia pelagia
TCGGTATGCGGAGTTTATGCCCATGTGGGTGCTTTTTAATTTTGGCATTCCTTGCTATCAAACAAAAATCCTAATTTTTCAAGGTACCTTTAAGATAAGGGGAAAACCATGAAATTAAAAACTTACCTTTCCCATCACTGAGCCTATAAAGTTTCTCTTTCGACTTTGCATTGCGAACATTGCTGGCACTGAGTTTAGACACGGCGACACCTCAAAAAGCGGGTACAAATAGGCATGGGTATTCAATTGCATTTCAGCATACCCTCTTTTGCAGCCGCTTTAATCCGTCGATGTCAATGGAAAACTATGGAATGTACTGGGAAAGAAAATCCCGCAAACCATTACTGGCTGCGGGATTATTAGAAGAGCTTGGAAGCCCTGGGATTTTAAAATGGTGCCGGAGGTCGGAATCGAACCGACACGGACCGAAATCCGCTGGATTTTGAGTCCAGTGCGTCTACCAGTTTCACCACTCCGGCATTTCCTCAAATATGAGCCTCCCTTTCACGGGAAAAGCTCAACATCTTGAAAAGATGTTCACTATAGAAAGCTCACCTTTGCATGTCAAGATATTACAGTCATGAGCCTTCACATCACTCTTTTACATCCTGTATCTTGCTGCAGCCGGCACTGCTATTTCTTTCTCTTTTCCCAGTCTGCCAGAAAATTCTCCATACCGATATCAGTAAGAGGGTGCTTGGCAAGCTGCGCTATAACCTTGAATGGAATAGTTGCGATATCCGCACCAATAAGGGCCGATTCAGTAACATGCAAAGGACTTCTGACACTGGCGACAATGACTTCCGTCTGGTAGCCATAATTATCATAGATGTTCATGATATCAGCAACCAGGTCCATACCCGTATGGGAAATATCATCAAGCCTGCCGACAAAAGGACTGACAAAGCTTGCGCCAGCCTTGGCGGCCAGTAATGCCTGGGCTGAAGAAAAAACCAGCGTGACATTGGTCTTGATCCCTTCCGCAGCAAACTGCTTCACAGCCTTGAGCCCTTCAATTATCATCGGCACCTTGATAACAATATTAGGGTGAATAGCGGCCAGTTTACGGCCCTCGACCAGCATACCCTCGGCATCAAGACTGACAACCTCAGCGCTGATCGGCCCATCAACTGTTTCACATATCTCTTTGAGGATTTCTTCGAACGGCTTGTCTTCCCTGGCGATGAGAGAGGGATTTGTTGTAACGCCATCAACCATTCCCATTTCGACAGCCTTCTTGATCTCTGTGATATTTGCAGTATCGATAAAAAATTTCATCGCTTTTCTCCTTGCTCTTCTAAAAATGTTTGGCAGCATTTTTCACTGCAGAAATAATATGTTTCACCATCTTTTTTTGTCTTTACTGCCTGCTGTTTGGGGACATACGTATGGCAGACAGGATCTTCGACGAGGATGTCCTGGGCAACGCTTTTTTGTTCCCCGGACTCAGAATCGACAGCCTGCTTCCTTTTTCTGCTGCCAAACAGCAGCCGGTACAAAATATAAAAAAGGGCAGCCAGAATAATAATCCGAACAGGAGTCATTGCGGCCCCCAGGAGATTTTAATGACTGTTTTATCCGATAAAAGATTTTTCCGCATACCACTCGTTGTCTGCCCCAATACGGGGTGCATATGATCCGGGGCAATTTCAGCTAGAGGAGACAGAACAAACATCCTGTTCTGAATCTCAGGATGAGGCAGCACCAGCTGAGGCTTATTTATCTCAAGATCATCATAATATAAAAGATCCAGATCAATACTTCGATCAATGCCTCGCGTTCTGTCCCGCCCCATCTCTTTTTCAACAGCAAGCATCTCTTCCAGAAGAGATTCCGGGTCAATTTTCGTCTCGAACGCACCAACGGCATTGATAAACCAATTCCTGGTGTCAACACCTACCGGCTCGGATTTGTATGGCGACGAAATCCCCAAAAGAGTTGCGCCGCAAACTTCACCCAGTCTCTTCCAGGCATCCTGCAAATTCTTCAGGCTGTCACCTTCATTGGATCCAAGTCCTATATACACAAGAGCCACAAAACACCCTATTCCGCTGAAATTACCCCGTTGGATAATATGCCAATTGCATTTATCTCAACAGAAACACTATCTCCGGCCTGCAGCGGCCCGACTCCAGCCGGTGTCCCCGTTGCTATGACATCTCCGGGAAAAAGGGTCATGATTTTCGAAATAAAACTGATCAGTTCCGGAACCGAGCGAATCATGGCCGACGTATTGGCGTTTTGTCTCATCTCGCCATTAACATAACTCTTCACATCAACCTGACAGGGATCCAGTTCTGTTTCAACACAGGGCCCCATGGGGGCAAAGGTATCAAAACTTTTTGAACGGGTAAACTGCACATCCTTTTTTTGCAGATCGCGTGCTGTAACGTCATTAATGCAGGAATACCCAAATACCGCATCCAGGGCATTCTCCTCGGAAATGTCTTTTGTTTCCCTGCCGATAATTACTGCCAATTCACCTTCATAATCAACCTGCTGGCTCATTTGGGGCAAAACAATATTTTCCTCCGGCCCGATTACAGCAGAAGGTGGTTTTAAAAAAATGAGCGGAACAGGAGGAATCTGAAAATCAAGTTCCTTGGCATGAGACGTATAATTGATTCCAACAGCGACAATTTTGGAGGGCTCACAGGGAGCAAGAAACGTAACATCCGCCACAGAGCATTCATCGCCGGTCAACTGTATACTGGCATAGGGCTCACCTGCCAGCAGGCGAATCCTTTCTTTCTCCAGAACGCCATAACTGGTTAATGACTCTGTCTTGAAGCGAACAATTTTCATAACCGGCGCAAGGTGATCCTTTCCCTTTCAATTGAAAATGCGGGACTCAAGCTCCGTCTATATATCGCTTAGTCCGAGGACATCAAACATAGTGAACATCCCTTTCCCCTTAGCGGATACCCAGGCGGCAGCCAGAGCGGCCCCCCTGGCAAAATTATCCCGATTGTGGGCCCGATGGGTCAACTCAATACGCTCACCAGGTCCGGCAAAATAAACAGTATGCTCGCCGACAATATCACCGCCGCGTATCGTCTGGATGCCGATTTCCTGGTCAGTGCGCTCACCGATGATTCCGTTTCGTTCAAACACACCAACTTTCTGCAAATCCCGGCCGACACCGAGGGCCGCCATCTCGCCGAGTTTCAATGCTGTTCCGCTGGGAGCATCTTTTTTCATGCGGTGATGGGCCTCGACAATTTCAATGTCGTAGTCATCGCCAAGAATAGAAGCGACTTTCTGGGTAATCTTAAACAGGACATTAACGCCAACGGCCATATTAGGGGCCTGAACTAGAGCAATTTTTTCGGATATCTTTTTCAGATCGGCAAGATTTTCAGGACTGAGTCCTGTAGTGCCAATAACCATGGCTTTGTTGTGCTCAGCGGCTACTTTTGCAAACCCCATTGTTGCAGCGTGAAAAGTAAAATCAATAAGGACATCACCCTGATCGATGATCGAGGGAAGATCCGGAGCAATTGCTACGCCTATTTTACCAAAACCGGCAACTTCGCCGATATCCCTGCCAACATGTGGACTATCAGCCTGCTCAAAACCACCCACCAGCTGCAGATCCGGATTCTGGTTTACCATATATGAAATACGCTGGCCCATGCGACCTGCCGCGCCGCACACGATTACTTTTGTCATTTGATGATCTCCATTGAATAGATACTTTTTTTGCTAACAGCTAAAAGCTAACAGCTCTATATAAGCCCCTGATCCTTCAAAACAACCTTCAGCTGCTCAAGCTTTGCAGGATCAATGGCCCAGAGGGGCTGACGGGGCAATCCTGATTTTATTTTACCCATCATCTCCAATGTCTTTTTGGCCGGCACCGGATTGGTATCATAAAACATGGCACCCATGAGCGGGAACAATTTATAGTGGATCTCTCGAGCTTTTACAACATCACCAGCAAGAGCCGCTTCCATCAGGGCAGACATGTTTTTCGGATCAACATTGGAGGTAACAGAGATGACACCCGTACCGCCAAGAAGCACCAGGGACATGGCGGTGAAATCATCCCCTGACATTACTGCAAAATCAGCAGGACAACGGCGAATAACATCGCTTGCCCTGTTCATATCCGCTGTTGCTTCTTTAATGCCGGCAATATTATCTATCTGGGCACAACGGGCAACCGTGGCTGCTGTCATGTCTATTGATGTTCTGCTCGGCACATTATAGAGAATCATGGGAATATCAACCGCCTCGGCCACACTCTTGAAATGCTGATATAATCCCTCCTGTGAAGGTTTATTGTAATAAGGAGTAATGACAAGGGCTCCAGTAGCACCAGCTTCTTTGGCATGCCTGGTAAGCTCTATGGTCTCAGAAGTTGAATTTGACCCGGTTCCGGCAAGAACAGGAACCCGTCCATTCACGGTTTTAATGGTCAGCTCCACCACCCGATGATGCTCATCATGGGTCATGGTGGCAGACTCACCTGTAGTGCCGCAGGGGACAATACCGTGGGTGCCATTTTCAATCTGGAATTCAATCAGATCCTTCAGACCCTGCTCATCTAACTTTCCATCGATGAACGGAGTGACAATTGCAACAAAGGCTCCACGAAACGGATTCATTTTCCCCTCCCTTTATTTAAAAGTTTTAAGTTGAAAGTGTTAAGTTTTAAGTTGGTGGATGTGACTTCTTTATTTTTTTCCTGCTCGATTTTAACTTTCATGCTTCGTTGATCGGTGGCACACTGAGAAAAAAACTTTGTGAACTCTGTGCCTCTGCGAGATTTTCCGGCTCATTAAATCAGAGCGTCCTGCTGAAGTTCTCCTTCGTATATGAAATGAGCAGGACCTTCCAGATAGACATCTGAGATTACAGTATCAGCCTGTTGGTCAATTTTAAAATGGATGGTCAGGATTTCCCCGCCGGAAGTCGTCACCTTCACAGGTGACACCACCTCTTTCGCGAGAGCGGCGATAATTGCCGAAGCAACGGCCCCTGTCCCGCAGGCCATCGTCTCATCTTCCACACCTCTTTCATATGTCCTGACATGAATTTCATTTGGGGCTGCAACTTCAACAAAATTCACATTTGTCCCGGCCGGCTGGTATATCTCATGAAAACGAATATTGTACCCCCACTCTTTCACTGGGGTTTCCCCGTTGTTCTCAACAAAAACAACGGCGTGGGGAACACCTGTATTAAGACTGTTCACAACCATATCAGCACCGCCAACATTGACCTTTCGTTCAAGCTGAAGGTTTTCGGGAGGCGTCATGGCCAGCTTTACTGACTCGCCTTTCACCTCTGCACTGATTTTCCCAGCCACTGTCAAAAAACTCATGCTGGCAGGTGCAATACCCTTTGCATAGGCAAAACGGGCGGCACAGCGGGCACCGTTTCCGCACATTTCCGCCTCACTGCCGTCCCCATTATAAAACTGCCAGCGAAAATCTGCATTATCATCATTCTCAATCAGAATGAGACCATCAGCACCAACAGAAAACCTGCGTCTGCACACTGAACGGGCAAACCCGGACATCTCTTCTCTTTTCAAGAAAGGTTTCCGATGATCAATAATAATAAAATCATTGCCGGTGCCACTCATTTTTGTAAATCGAACTGGAAAATCCACTGGAAATACTCTTATTTTTTTAACAGAAATAGTAATAGCCTTAAGATGAAGGAATCGTCTCGCCGGCAATCAGGTCTTCATAGGTTTCACGCTTCCGGATCACATAAAACTGATCGCCATCAACGAGCACTTCCGGAACACGGGGGCGTGAGTTATAATTTGAAGCCATGCTGAAACCGTACGCTCCGGAACTCATCACCGCAAGCAGATCTCCGCTTTGGGTTATCGGCACTTCCTGCCCGCGGGCCAGAAAATCCCCTGTCTCGCATATGGGACCGACAACATCGGCAATCTCATTTCCCTCTTCCGTCTCAACCACCGGTTGAATCCCATGATATGCCCCATAGAGGCTGGGGCGGGCCAGATCATTCATGCCGGCATCAACAATGACAAACTTCTTACCGCCCTGCTTGGTGTACAGAACCTTTGTAACAAGAATCCCGGCATTCCCCACTATAACCCTGCCCGGCTCAAGGATCAAGGTACAGTCCAGACCTTCCATCTCATCCTTGATAGCCTCGGCATATGCAGCCGGCAACGGTGGATCTTCTGAATCGTAGCGAATGCCGAGGCCACCGCCCAAATCAAGATGGGAAATATGTATACCAGCTTTCGCCAGCCGGCCAATGAAAATTTTAACCTTCTGCAACGACTCAACAAAAGGAGAAATCTGGGTTAACTGGGAGCCGATATGACAACTGACACCTATGACCTCTATATATTGCATTTTTTGCGCAGTAACATAGACATCTAATGCATCCTGAATCGGAATGCCGAACTTGTTTTTGGCCAGACCTGTGGAAATATATGCGTGGGTCTTGGGATCGACATCAGGATTCACCCTGAAAGATACAGGGGCAGAAACTCCCATGTCTTCCGCCACCTTCTGCAGGGCATGCAGTTCCTGCACAGACTCGATATTGAACATAAGAATTCCTGACTCAAGCCCGAAGCGCAACTCCTCCACCGATTTCCCAACACCGGAATAAACAATTTTTCGGGGATCAACACCTGCCTTGAGAGCCCGGAACAGTTCGCCGCCAGACACAATATCTGCCCCGCCGCCAAGACCGGCAAACAGATTGAGAATGGCAATATTTGAACATGCTTTTGTCGCAAAACAGGTCACATGAGGCATTGCAAACGCTTCATCAAAAGCCTTAAAATGTCTTGTCAGCGTTGCCGTACTGTAAAGATAAAAGGGTGTCCCCACTTCAGCGGCAATATCTCTTACCGGGACTGACTCACAATACAGTTCTTTATTTTTATATTCAAAATGGTGCATTTTTATCTCATCAAAGGGTAATAATGGTTATTTCTTGACGGAAACTTCCCGGGCGAATGAACTTTCATTCGGTGGAGTCTCCCTGTCAAATGATGTAATGCTGTAATACCAGATATCCTGATCTTGAGGAATCGATCTGTCTACAAACGAGAAGGCACCCGCGCTTGTTTGTCCTACTTTAACCCAGGGTGACCCGTCGGTTCGCCGGTAAATCACATACCCGGCCAGATCTGTTGCCATTACACTATCCCAGAGAATTTTCACTCCATCGCTGACCATTACAGAAGAGAGCAGTTGCGGGACAGGTGGCGGAGTGATGTCACTGGGAACAGCGGAAATCGTCTTGCTGTATTCTCCGGGCACTACCGTTTCATGATACACATGCTGGGTTTGAACCTGGTAAAAATATTCCCGGTCATTCTGGACATTTTCATCAACAAAGCTTGTCTGGAGCAGAGGTGCCCCGACAGCAGAAAATCTTTTATCCTCCGTTCGGCGATATACCTGATACTGCATCGGCCAGGCAATAGCCTCCCCTCCTGCATAGGATGCAACCGGCTGCCAGTTGAGATGAAGCTTCCTGTCGCCCACTTGCAATTTCACCCCGGAAGGAGCTGGAGCAGGCGGAGCCCACCAGAACGAGACCTTGTTTGATTCCTCACTGACGATATTCCAGCCGGAATGGGACTTGACCATATAGGTGTAATAATGACCAGCCCGAAAATCTGCTTCCCGGATTTTCATCTCTTTACCGGGCGACAGAATCGCCGCATCAATCTTAAGTTTCGGCTTGAAATCTACAGGACATCCGGAGCAGTATTCCTCTTCTGCCACCTCACTCTGATAGAGCATGAAATATCCGACATCATCAAGAACCCTTCCGGAAATAGACTTGTCCGGGTAACTCCAGAAAAGGCTGACATTTTCCAGGTTGTAATCATACCTGAGATCATCAACAGCAACAGGAATAACCACCGCAGGGGGAACAGGAGGTGTTTTCTTGCCGCATCCAGCCAGTGGAAAACCTGCAAAAAAAACAGCAAGAAGAACTATGCCTTGTTTTATACCGGCCATCACACTATACCCAGATCTCTTTCTGCCTTTGCCAGGGCTTCAGCAACCCTCACCGGTGAAGTTCCTCCCGCCGATTGCCTGCTGTCCACCGAACCCTTTACCGTCAGAACAGGAAAAACATCTTCGCCTATCAGATCTGAAAACTTCTGCAGTTCATCCAGAGACAGGTCGGTCAGCTCTTTTCCCTGCTCAACGCAATAGGCAACTGTTTTGCCCACTATGGAGTGCGCCTGCCTGAAAGGAATATTTTTTAAAACCAGATAATCAGCAAGATCTGTCGCCGTCATGAAACCTGCCTGGGTGGCATTTTCCAGGCGCTCGACCCGAAACTCCATATTGGCGAGCAGTTCCGCGGTAATAGCCAGGCCCTGCGACACGGTATCCACCGTATCAAAAACAGGCTCTTTATCTTCCTGAAGATCTCGATTGTAGGTAAGCGGTAATCCTTTGATCAGGGTGATCAACGCCATCAGGTTGCCAACAACGCGACCGCTCTTTCCCCGGATCAGCTCAGGAATGTCCGGATTTTTTTTCTGGGGCATTATGCTGCTACCGGTACAGAAGCTATCTGCCAGATCAGCAAAGCCAAACTCTTCACTTGACCAGAGCACAAGCTCTTCGGAAAGACGGCTCAAATGAAGCTGAATCAATGTGCAGCAGGAGACAAATTCTATAGCAAAATCCCTATCGCCGACAGTATCCATACTGTTGGCAGTTATGGCCGGGAAATCCAACTCCCTGGCAACATATTCCCGGTCAATAGGCAAGCCGGTTCCAGCCAGCGCTGCTGATCCGAGAGGAAGGATATTGATTCTTTTCAAACAATCCTGCAATCTCTCCCTGTCCCGCCCAAACATTTCATAGTAGGCAAGCATGTGATGGGAAAGAAGAAGAGGCTGGGCCCGCTGCAGATGGGTATAACCGGGCATAATCGCCCCAAGATATTTTCTGGCCAGCCCTACAAAGGCTTTCTGCACGTCTATCAGAAGACTAGTCAGACGTTGCGTTTCCTCGCGGAGGTAAAGTCTGATATCAAGGGAAACCTGATCATTACGGCTTCTGGCGGTGTGGAGCTTGGCTCCGGCAGGGCCAATCTTATCAACAAGAACCTTTTCAATATTCATATGAATATCTTCAAGCTCCTGCCTGAATTCAAAACGACCCTCGCTGATTTCCGTCTCTATCTCACTCAACCCTGCCAGGATCTGGCTGCACTCATCTTGAGTGATCAGTCCCTGTTCGGCGAGCATACGGGCATGGGCCTTGCTGCCGGCGATGTCATGACGATAGAGGCGGCAATCATAATGTATGGAGGCGGTAAACTGTTCTACCGAGGCAGCTGTTCCTTCAGTAAAACGGCCACCCCAGAGTTTGCTTTCGTTTGTCATTTGAACTGCAAGTTTTAAGATTTAAGTTTAAAGTTTTAAGTATACGGATGTTTCTTTTTTCATTTTCCGGTCAGATGTCCTGCAATTTCATTGTTGTTGCAGGACAAGGAACGAACTACTTCATAAGTCCTATTTCCGCAGAGCCTGCATAGTCATGCGCAGTGCGTTGAGCCTGATAAACCCGGCGGCGTCAGACTGGGTGTAGACCTCATCCTCTTCAAAGGTAGCAAAACTTTCCTGGTACAGCGACTGATCGGACTTGCGTCCCACCGGAATACAGTTGCCCTTATACAGCTTAAGGCGGACAACTCCGTTCACTGTTTCCTGGGCGACATCCATCGTATTCTGCAGGAGTTTCATCTCCGGTGAAAACCAGAAGCCATTGTATATCATTTCTGAATAACGGGGCACCAGACTGTCCCGAATTTTCATCACTTCCCGATCCAAGGTAATTGTCTCAAGATCCCGGTGGGCAGCCCGCAGGATGGTTCCGCCCGGTGTTTCATAAACCCCCCGGGATTTCATACCGACAAAGCGGTTTTCAACCATATCAAGCCGACCGATACCATTTGCTCCGCCCAGGGAATTCAAACGAGTCAAAAGATTTGCCGGGGACAGTGCTTCACCGTCAATAGCTACCGGATTCCCCTGGCGAAATTCAATTTCAATATAGGTTGGCGTCTCAGGAGCCTGTTCAGGAGAACAGCTCAGCTTGAACATGGATTCTTCAGGTTCATTCCATGGATCTTCCAGTATCCCCCCCTCAAAACTTATGTGGAGGAGGTTCTCATCAGAACTGTAAGGCTTTTCTTTGGTCACCGGGACGGGAATGCCATACTGCTCGGCATAGGCCATGAGCTTTGTCCTGGAGTTAAGATCCCAGATCCTCCATGGGGCAATAATGGAGAGACGCGGATTCAAGGCAAGATAGGCCATCTCAAATCGAACCTGGTCATTACCCTTGCCTGTGGCGCCATGACTTACGGCATCAGCATTTTCTTCCTCGGCAATCCGCACCTGCTCTTTGGCTATTATCGGCCTGGCCAGAGACGTACCCAGAAGATATGATCCCTCATAAATGGCATTGGCACGAAAAGCCGGGAAAATATAGTCCCGGGCAAATTCCTCTTTGAGATCGGAGATGATAACCTTGTCGGCACCTGTGGCCATTCCCTTCTCTCGAACACTGTCCCAGTCTTCTTCCTGTCCCACGTCAGCGGCGTAGGCTACCACCGGGCACTGGTATTCCTCTTTCAGCCAGCGTAAAATTACCGATGTATCCAACCCGCCGGAGTAAGCCAGCACTATCTTGTTAACATTTGCTGTCATTGCTTTCCTCAACCTATCAGATGTTTTTCTAGTATCGCTTTATGAATATGCATTTTGTTTTCAGCCTGATCAAAAGCCGGACACTGGCTGCCTTCAAGGACATCATCCGTAATCTCTTCTCCACGATGTGCGGGAAGACAATGCAGAACGACAGCGCCGGGTTTTGCGTCTCTCAGAAGTTCCCGGTTTACCTGGTAAGGCTGAAAAACCTGGAGCCGCTTCTCCTGCTCATCCTCTTTCCCCATACTGGCCCAGACATCACAATTCACCACGTCGGCATCCATCACTGCAGTAGCAGGATCACGAACAAGAATAATGGGTTTCCCCGCCTCCTTCTTGGCGCGCTCAAGAATTGCAGGATCTGGATCATATCCCTCCGGACAGGCAAGAGTCAGCTCAAAACCAAATCGACTGGCAGCCTGGATCCAGGTATTGGCCATATTATTGCCGTCTCCAACCCAGGCAATTTTCAGCTTTTCAATGGAACCCTTCTGCTCAACCACCGTCATGATATCACTTAAGATCTGGCAGGGATGAAAGAGGTCCGTCAAGGCATTGATAACCGGCACACTGGAATATCGCGCAAGCTCTTCAACAACTTCCTGGCCAAAGGTTCTGACAACGACAATGTCAACATAACGGGCCATGACACGGGCCATATCCTTCAGAGGTTCGTTGCGGGCAAGCTGGGTGTCTCGGCCGGACATATAAATAACCTGACCGCCCAGACCGTACATGGCAGACTCGAACGAAACTCGTGTACGGGTTGAAGGTTTCTCGAAGATCATCCCCATCACTTTCCCGGCCAGCTGATGGTGGTGAATGCCTTCCTTCGATTCTTTTTTCAAATCTATAGCCCGCATTATATAGGATGCGAGTGTATCCTTGTCGAAATCCCAAAGGGAAAGCAGGTGATTAGCCATAATATATCCAACTCCTTTTGTAGCTGTTCAGCAGTGCTCCTGAATAGTTACCTTTTTATAAACACAAAGCCCACAGAGGAAGCGAAGAGTCAAAAATGACCCTGGACCCCGTGGGCTCAAACCAACTATTTATACAATAGTGAGAAAAAATTTATCTTAATGGGTACCTGTCAACCTTAAAATAACAAAAGTGAATCATTACAAAAAAAAGGAAACTTTGGGAAGTCTTTTCCTCTTTGCAACCGTGATTTTCCGCGTTTTTCTACCAATTAGATGTCCTTAAGGACATCTAATTGGGTCTCTGCAAATAAATCTATTTTTTCCCTGCTTACTATAAGCGGAGAGTGTTTTTCACACTTACGCAACAATCTCGGTACCGACACCTTCCCTGGTGAAAATTTCCAGAAGCACTGCGTGGAGCACACGGCCATCAATAATATGGGCCTTGGCAACCCCCTGGGCAATGGCATCCTGGCAGCATTTAATCTTGGGAATCATTCCGCCGGCGGCAATACCCGACTGAATCAATGCATCTACTTCTTTGGATGTCATGGTCGGAATCAGTTTCTTTGTTTCATCGAGAACACCCACAACATCGGTAAGGAGAACAAGTTTTTCAGCCCCAAGGTGAGAAGCAATGGCTCCTGCCACCAGATCAGCGTTGATATTGTAGGATTGGCCGTCCTCGCCTACCCCGACCGGTGCAATAACCGGAATAAAATCCTGGTTGCCAAGGGCGATAAGCACATCCGGATGAACATGGGTCACTGTCCCCACCCTGCCGAGATCTATTAATTCCGGCGGCGCATTCTCCACCTGGCTCTTCATCATCTTCATCTTCTCTGCCTGAATCAGATCACCATCCCGGCCAGAAAGGCCGATTGCCCTTCCGCCATGATAATTTATCAACCCGACGATCTCCTTGTTCACCTTGCCGACAAGAACCATTTCCACCACATCCATGGTCTCACCGTCAGTAACCCTCATTCCCTGGACATAATCGGATTTAATATTCATTTTCTTGAGAAACTCATTAATCTGGGGCCCGCCCCCATGGACAACCACGGGCTTGATGCCGATATACTTCATCAAAATGATATCCAGGGCGAAATTCTTTTTCAGCTCCTCATCTACCATGGCATGTCCGCCATATTTTATAACAACGGTTTTACCATAAAACTCTTTGATATACGGGAGCGCCTCTATCAGGACATGAGCCTTTTCCATACCTGTCTGCATAATATTCCCTTTATATAGTGGACGTTATTCTATTGAACCTTTCATTGCTGAAGGGCATCTTGAAGATCATTTCAAAACCTAAAAACAATAACATTTACCGCAAAGCGGCCCTCTGCGCAAAGAAAAAGCAATGAGGGGACCGGGTTATGCAATATTTGCGCCTTTCTCTTTACATTCTTTAAAACTCCCAGTATGCTTTTTTATATTACGAGAGCGAATGCCCTGCCACTTTTGCGGGCAGTCACATTTCAAAAACAAACTTCCCCCTGTCGGGAAAAAAGAATGAATACACGTTACGCCCATATACTTCCGGCTCTTCGCCTGCTTCTTATTGTGCTGACAACCTTCTTTTGTTCAGCCCCGCTGCATGCGCAACAGCCGCTTTCCTCTGATGAGCCCATCCACATAGAAGCGGATCGGATGGTGTCAAATCAGAAGGAAAACTCTGTAACTTTCAGCGGCAATGTCCAGGCCCTCCAGGGGAAATTAACCATTAATTCCGACCAGATGACCGTCCATTATGCCCGACCAGAGAACAACGGCACATC
The DNA here is from genome assembly GCA_014382295.1 of Candidatus Desulfobia pelagia. Taxonomy (GTDB): domain Bacteria; phylum Desulfobacterota; class Desulfobulbia; order Desulfobulbales; family SURF-16; genus Desulfobia; species Desulfobia pelagia. The sequence continues at coordinate 13,407 of JACNJZ010000126.1, forward strand.
CCCTGATGCCAAAAATCAGCAGATAAAAAATATATTTGCAAAGGGCAATGTGGAAGTGCTCCAGGACGAGCTCGTCGCCACGGGCAACGAAGTTGAATTCCTGGCTGATAAAAAACAAATCATACTCACCGGAAACACAAAGGTATGGCAAAACAACAACCTTGTCACCGGCGAGAAAGTGTTGCTCAATCTGGCAACCGAAACGACGATTATTGAACCAGACACAAAAAGCGGCGGCCGGGTTAAGGCCTTTTTCTACCCAGACTCTTCGAAAAAGTGACATGGCGGTACTGGAAACCAGAAGTATCGTCAAAGCCTACAAGAAAAGAAGGGTGGTTGACGGCATCAGCATTAAAGTAGAGACAGGCAAAGTAATAGGCCTCCTGGGGCCGAACGGCGCCGGCAAAACCACTTCTTTTTACTCTATTGCCGGCTTCATCCGCCCTGACGAAGGCCAGATCCTTCTTGACGGGAAAGACATCACCTCACTGCCCATCCACAAAAGAGCGGTGGACGGCATCTCTTACCTGGCTCAGGAACCCTCGGTCTTCAAAAAACTGACAGTTGAGGAAAATGTGCGTATTATTCTGGAGCCCCTTGGCCTTTCCAGAAAAGAGATCAAAACGAGAACCGGTCAACTGATGGCCGAACTCAAAATAGAGTACCTTGCCAAAAACAAAGGCTATGGACTTTCCGGCGGAGAACGCCGCAGGGTCGAAATAATGCGGGCCCTGGCTACTAAACCGCGATTTATTTTACTCGATGAACCCTTTGCCGGCATTGACCCGCTCGCTGTTGCAGATTTGCAGCAGATAATAAGAGAACTCAAAGCAAAGGGCCTGGGCATCCTGATATCAGACCATAATGTCAGGGAAACACTTACTGTATGTGATTATGCCTACATCGTTAACAACGGCCAGATTTTAACACAGGGAGCAGCTGATGAGATTGTACGATCAGATGCTGCCAGGCAGATGTATCTGGGCGCAGACTTCACGATGTAGAGGTATACTGAAATGTCTTTCTTAGAACTCCGACAACAACTCAAATTAACGCAGCAGCTGGTTATGACGCCGCAGCTGCAGCAGGCAATTAAACTGCTGCAGTTGTCACGCCTTGAACTGGTGGACACCGTCCAGCAGGAAATCGAAGAAAACCCGCTACTTGAAGAGGACATGATCAGTGCCTCTCAGGACTCTGACAGTGACAGCACCCGATCGTCTAAAGGCGAAGAAGAAATACCCCCAGTACCGGTAGAAAGAACCAACGAAGTCAACATGGACAACCAGTCCTCTCTTTCTGAAATCAACTGGACCGATTACGTTAATGAATACGAGAGCTCCTCATCCTTCAAAGCACAGGAAAGCAGTGAACAAACCTCTCGCTTTGACATACTGAGCAAGAAACCGGACCTCCGCGGTCATCTCCAATGGCAGCTCAGCCTTTCCGATGTTACCCCCGAAGATTTCGAAGTCGGCCTGTTTGTTTTGGGAAATCTTAACGGAGATGGTTTTCTTGAAATAAGCGAAGAAGAACTTATCAGCGAGACAGGATGCACTCCGGAAATTGCCCAAAAAATGATCGGCGTCATTCAGGACATGGATCCAGCCGGTGTCGGTGCCCGTAATGTCAAGGAATCCATCCTGCTCCAGCTCAAACGCCTCCACCTTGGAGACTCGCTGCCCTCCAGAATCGTCCAGGACCATCTGCACCTGCTTGAGACCAAAAACTACGCTGCTATCGCCAAGGCAATGAAAGAATCCATGCCGAATGTTACAACCGCGGTAAAAATTATTATTAGCCTTGACCCGCACCCCGGCAGAGCCTATTCGGATGAAGAACCCCACTATATTATCCCTGATGTCTCTATCCAGAAAGTAGACAACGAATATGTCATCCTTCTTAATGACGAGGGTCTTCCCCGATTAAAAATAAGCTCATATTACAAAGAAATCCTGAAAAACAAAATAGCGGCCCCGGACTCCACCAAAGAATATATCCAGGAAAAACTGAAATCGGCGGCCTGGCTGATCAAAAGCATCCAGCAGCGCCAGCGGACCATTTATAAAGTTGTCGAGTCCATCCTCAAGTTCCAGCTCGAGTTCTTTGAAAATGGGGTGGCGTATCTCAAACCTATGGTTCTCAGGGATGTTGCCGAAGACATCAGCATGCATGAATCGACTATCAGCCGCGTAACCACCAACAAATTTGTTCATAGCCCGCAAGGCACTTTTGAGCTGAAATACTTCTTTACCTCAGCCATTGAAAGGTCCGATGGGGACTCCCTGTCGTCCGAGAGCATCCGGCAGCGTATTCGGCAGATTATTCAATGTGAAGATCCGGACAAACCATTGAGCGACAAGGCTCTTTCGGAGATTTTCCAGAAGGATAATATTAAATTAGCCAGAAGAACTGTAGCAAAATACCGTGAGCAGATCGGCATTCTTTCATCAAAGTACCGAAAACGCGCGAGAACCAGCTAACCGATCCCACCCTGCCCCATGAGACATCCATGAATACCTGTCCAAACAGCCGATTGCACATCTCTGTCATAACCGGCCTGGCTGGCTCTGGAAAAACAACAGCCCTCAACGCATTCGAAGAGAAAGGGTTTTACTGCGTTGACAATTTGCCCTCATTTTTACTTGATACTCTCGTAAAAAAAACACAGGAAGGCGAACTGCATAATAATCGTCTTGCCCTGGTAATGGATGCACGGGACCCGGCTTTTCTGCGGTCCGCTTCAATCCTCACTAATTTACAGCAGGAAATTTCCCTGGAAATCATTTTCCTGGACACCCAGGACGACGTTCTTCTCAGGCGTTTCAGTCAGCACCGCCGTTCACATCCGGTAACCCCGGAACATTCCCTGCGAAAAAGTTTCGCCAGCGAAAGAAAACTGCTGGCTCCCATTCGTGAAAAGGCGACCACTGTCATCGACACTTCGCACCTCACTCCCCACGAATTACGCCGACGGCTCCATCTTAGTTTTGATGACTGCCAGCCTGAAATTTTCAAGGTCAACCTTCTTTCTTTTGGCTTCAAACACGGCATACCTCACGAATCAGACCTCATCTGGGATGTCCGCTTTCTGCCAAATCCCCATTATGATGCCGAGCTCAAACCCCTAACCGGCATAGATCCGGCCGTGGCAAAGTATGTCCTGGAAAATGATATCACCCGCCAGTTCTTCAGCAGACTGGATCCTCTTCTCGAATTTCTTATCCCCAACTATATCAATGAAGGAAAAGTGCAGCTTACAATCAGTATAGGCTGCACAGGAGGCCGTCACCGCTCGGTTGCCGTCGCAGAACATCTCCACACATATTTTTCCAAACGAAAGATCAAAGCAACTCTCTGCCATAGGGACATTGACAGAGGCCCCTGAGGCCGGTAAATTGTCTTACCTGTATTTCAGGCTCTCTTCAGCACAACAACCTAGATGAAAATCTAGGCATTTATTTTCAAGGTTGCATATAGCGAACACACCACGAAGGGCACAGAGAACACGAAGAAAGGATATAATCATTTTTTAAAAACTTCGTGATCTTCTTGGTAAAAAATATTTTTATTATTTCGTACAATGCCTCAAAACACTAAGGATTTTCAATTTATCTCAACGTATACTAATATTTTTCAGAGGAATTACAGTATGTTCAAACACACACGTATTGTTTCTTGTCTTATCCTTATCTTCTTTCTTTTTGCGTTAAATACTGTCTCCGCCAGCGATTCTCCTCAAAAAACCCTGGCGATTCTTCCCCTGAAAATCAACGCCCAAAAAGATCTTTCATACCTGAAAAACGGTATACGCAATATGCTCTCAAGCCGCCTGGCCGCCAATACTGGTTACAGAATCTCAGAGGCCTCCCTGGTAGAAAAACATGCTGCCGAATCAGGGACCCTTTCACAACCTGAGCAGATCCAGAATTTAGGCGAAAAAATAGGTGCTGATTATGTGCTGACTGTAGACCTTACCTCCATAGGCACCAGCTACAGCCTTGACTCAAAGGTCTTCAGCACCGACGGGTCCCAGCCAGTCGAGACATATTACTCCTCGGCCAGCAACGAAAATGAAATCATTGCCGCAGTCGACAGTCTCTCCAAAGACATTGCTGCCCGCTCTTTTCACAAAGGATCTCAGGCTCGAATAACTACACCGACAGCACCTTCGGTTCGCTATCCTGAAAACCCTGATATGCCTTCCGTGCCCTCATCCTCTTTTCAAACAGCCCATCCCGACCGGGCCTTTATGCAGCCAGGCCACTATGGACAGGCGACAGGCTCTCCCTTCATACGCCCTATGGGCATCAGCGGCAATCTCGGCTTTACCAAAACCCAGAATCTCAATTATTCCATGCAGGGGATGGACATCGGCGACGTTGACGGTGACGGTGTCGATGATATTGTTATCGCTTCCACTAATAAAATTATTGCCTACCACATCATTGGCAATCGCCTGCAGAAGTTCGGAGAAATATCTACCCTGGTCCGCAACCGTATTATTTCCGTAAACCTCGGAGATATAAACAACAACGGAAAAGCAGAAATCTATGTCACGGCAATTGACTGGGTTACACCTGATTCTTTTGGTGTTGAATGGCAGGAAAAAGATTTCACATACCTGTTTAAAGATGAGAAATGGTACGTCAAACCCATGAATATTCCAGGCCCCGGTTTAATACTTGCCGGGCAGCATGGAGGAATAGATTCCCCCTTCACATCAGGCATCTATGAGCTTGATATAGTCAACAGTGCTCTACAGAGCAAAGAGCAGCTCCCTGTCCCCGGCGACATTAATCTGTTTGATTTTTCAATGGCAGACCTGGATGGTGACGGCAAGGCTGAAGTGATCAGCATCGACCAGGCTGACCGCCTCAAAGTACGCCAGACCAGCGGCAAACAGATGTGGAAAGGCGACGGCCGATACGGCGGCAGCCTTCGATATATCGGCGGACGTTCCCGTTATGCCCAGACGGAAGGTCCAGACAGCCCGCTGGAAGATATCGATGGTGCGGAAAATATCAGTGAAGACAGAATCTACATCCCGTCGCGGATTGTCGTGGAAGACATTAACAATGACAATCTCCCGGATATTATTTTAAACAAGAACCTCTCCACGGCCTCCCGCCTCTTAAAAAACCTGAAAAGCTATCCCAGCGGAGAAATTCATGGCCTGGTATGGAACGGCATAGGCATGAGTGAATTATGGCATACCAGGAAATTGGACGGCTATGTTGCCACGTATCAGCTCGTGAAGGATAAACAGAACAGCAATAAAGCCGTACTCTACGTTGGCCTTATCATGCAGACCGGATGGATGGATGTGTTCAGTGCCAAGGAAAGTACCGTCCTCATATATCAGCTTGATTTCAGCAACCAGGATCAGCAGGCCGTCAACTAACAGACCTCGACCCAGGAGATCCAGCCAAAGCGTCTAGCTTCCTTCCTGGCCAAGTTTTAGGGGGGGGGAATCACAAAAAAGACAACAGGAGCCCCAGAAGCCCAAAGGAAGACTTCTGGAACTCCCGTGTCTCAGGGGGAGGATCTCACACTTCTCTGCAAAGTATAGCCAATTTCACTGTGCTGGAAAAAATCAAGGTTACAACTACCGAGTAACCAATTACTATAATGATATAGAAGTGCAACCAACATCAGTGTTGCCACACTAACAAAGCAATCTGCATGCCACGCCACGCTGTGACATCTTAACCAGCTGATCACAAAGGAATTATAGCAAAAGAACAGCACCATACCCAAACGACACATCTCTCGAAAGTTACAAAAATGGCATTCCGCCCCTAAAAGGTTACATTTTTGTGCGAACCCCGCATTCCCCCTGCCCCACAAGCCCTTTCCAGCAAAAGCACCCCGTCAAACACATAACACAGACAACAAACACCTCCCCCAATACCGTACCACCCCCAGCTAATTACATTTTTGTAACAAAATGCAACAAGTCGCAATACATTTTCGTGCTGGACGCAGGACGTCTTTTCCATGAAAGAGAAAAATAATAAAATAATATACCATTATTTCAAGATGTTACCGTATAAGGTAAACTTAGAAACTACCCGTGGCACACTTTAAGCAATAAGAGAAAGCCATCGAGACAAGGCTTATGGCTTTCACCAATAAACAAAGCCGCAAGACAGTGTTGAACAAACGGCAAACAACTAAAGCCTAATAAAACATCACAATCATTGATTTAGACGGAGGAGCATTATGAAGAAAATTGAAGCAATCATCAAGCCTTTCAAGCTCGACGAGCTGAAAAGCGCCCTGCACGACATTGGAGTCACAGGGATGACCGCAAGTGAAGTTAAAGGCTTTGGCCGTCAAAAAGGACACACCGAAGTATACCGTGGAGCCGAGTACATTGTCGATTTTATCCCCAAGGTAAAGATCGAAATAGTGATCGACGAATCCATGGTTGACCAGGTAACCGATGCAATCATCGGCAGCGTCAAAACCGGCAAGATTGGCGACGGCAAAATCTTTGTCCTGCCAGTGGAATCAGTCTGCCGAATTCGAACAGGCGAAACCGGTCAGGAGGCAATTTAGACATGAATATGGATGTTATCAATATAAGCAACAAGGAGTTACCAATGAAAAAGTCAATCGCACGCAAGGCAGGCTTGCCTTTCTTTACGGCCCTGATGGCCATGCCAGGAGTAGCCTTGGCAGGAGAAGGCGTAGCAGAGGTAGCCGGGTCGGCTGCAATGTACGTTGTTAATAACACCTGGATGCTGGTTGCCACCTTTCTGGTTTTTGTCATGCATCTTGGTTTTGCCGCCCTGGAGTCTGGAATGACCCAGGCCAAAAATACGGTCAATATCCTTTTTAAAAATACAGCGATTATCGCCATTGGCCTTCTGACATACGCTCTAGTTGGTTTCAACCTCATGTATCCTGGCGATTTTTCCATTGCCGGCTTTTTTGGTTTTGCCGGTTTTGGAATTGGTGTTGATCCGGGAAGCATGATGATCACCGGAGATGACGGGGTTGGAATATACACCTACTGGACTGACTTTATTTTTCAGGCAATGTTCGCCGCAACAGCTGCAACAATTGTTTCCGGTGCCGTAGCCGAACGCATTAAACTACATTCATTTCTGATATTTTCCGTCATCTATGTTGCCTTTATATACCCCTGGGTCGGTAGCTGGAAATGGGGCGGCGGCTGGTTGGATGCCAAAGGTTTCTATGATTTTGCAGGATCAACACTGGTCCATTCTGTTGGCGGCTGGGCAGCTCTGGCAGGTGTCATTCTGCTTGGACCTCGCCTTGGCAAATATGTCAACAGTAGAATTAAGCCGATTATGGGGCACAACATGCCATTGGCAACCATCGGGGTTTTCCTGCTTTGGCTTGGCTGGTTCGGTTTCAACGGCGGTTCTGTCCTTTCTGCTGATCCCGGCCTGGTATCTTTTGTCTTTGTTACAACATCTCTGGCTGCTGCAGCCGGTATTGTCGGCGCCATAATGTTAAGCTGGATCCTCCAGAAAAAACCTGACCTGGCCATGGCTCTCAACGGCGCGCTGGCCGGCCTGGTAGGTATTACTGCAGGTGCAGATGTTGTCACTGTTATGAGTTCTATTGTTATCGGTTTTATTGCCGGCCTTCTGGTTGTTGCCTCTGTTATGATAATCGATCGCATAAGACTTGATGATCCGGTTGGTGCCATTTCCGTGCATCTCGTCTGTGGTATCTGGGGAACTCTGGCAGTCGGAATCTTCAGCGCTGATCACTCTTTCATGGTCCAGTTGCTTGGCGTAGGCGCTTATGGCGTTGTCTGTTTTGCCGCAGCCTTTGCCCTCTTCCTGGCACTTAAAATCACACTTGGTTTACGGGTTGACGAAGAAGAAGAACTCAAGGGTCTTGACGTTGGGGAACACGGCATGGAAGCCTACGGCGGCTTTGTTATCAACAAATCATAAAATCAATGCTCCCCGAATGATTTCGGGGAGCAGAATCACAATAAACTGAACAAAAGGAAAAGGAGAACATCATGAAGAAGAGTTACAAAGCATTAGCGACAACACTGGCACTGGGAATGCTGGCAATTGGAATTACAGCCGCCCCGGTTTTCGCAGAAGAAGAAAAACCAACTGCTGACCTGAGTGTCTCACTTTTGAGCAAATATGTCTGGCGTGGATTTGAGCTGAGTGATGATAGCATCGTTATTCAGCCCTCAATGACAGTTGGCTATAAAGGATTTGCAGCCAATTTCTGGGGCAACATGGACACGGACCAGCACGAAGACTATTACACCGAAGGCAACACTGCCAATTGGAACGAAACTGATTTCACCCTGTCATACGATGGGTCAATGGGAATGGTTGATTATGGTGTAGGCTATATCTATTACGCCCTTGAAGATGGCCTTGAAGATACTCAGGAAATATACCTCAGTGCAAGCCTACAGACTCTGCTGGCTCCGACACTTACCATCTATAGAGACATTGACGTCGGCCCTTCAACGTATATCACCCTTGATATTTCACATTCACTTCCACTGAGTGAATCTCTGACCTTAGACCTTGGAGCCCAGGCTAGCTATTACAGCTTTGACAATGGCAGCGATGCGGCAGATCCGGACGATGTCAAAAAAGGAGATCCTAGCCCCGACGGATACAGTGCTTTGCATACGGGCTTACTTTCAGCGTCAATGACCTTTCCTGTTGGCGAATATTTTACAATAACCCCGGAAATATACTACTCTTTCCCTTTGAGTAGTGACGCTGACGATTTCCTGGAAATAGCCAATGATTATGACAGCGATGCCAAAATAGACGGCGAAACTGACTTTATATACGGCGGCGTTACTTTAGGCATGTCTTTCTAAGCGACTGAACAGACAACTTTTATAATGCAATTTAAAGGGGCGCTTGATACTATTCAAGGCGCCCCTTCTTTTTTAAGAGACCATGACGAAACATATCTGTGTTTTTCAACATATCGACTGGGAGGGCCCGGGGCAGCATCTGCAGACAGCGGCGCTGAAATGGAATGCACATCTGGATATCATAAAAGTATGGAAAGAGCCTGTCCCGAGTCTTTCTGGATATGATGCGATGATCATTCTGGGCGGCGGCCCCAATGTGAATCAGGAGGAGGCTTTCCCCTTCCTGCGCGATGAGAAAAAAGCGATACGCACCTGGCTGAACAGTGATCGACCCTGCCTTGGGATCTGCCTGGGACACCAGCTTATTGCCGACGCACTTGGAGCCAGGGTTGCACCGAACTTCTGTCACAGTGTTGGGTTTATCAATGGCCATCTCACCGGAAACGGCAGGAAACACCCTGTTCTTAAGGGGGTCGACCCGCACCCGGCTCTTTTCAAATGGCATGGGTATGCCGTGATCCCTCCTGTGCCACGCCATTTTCACATACTTGCGACATCGGCCGAATGCCAGGTTGAAGCCTTCTCGATAGCAGACCGGCCGCATATTCTCGGCATGCAGTTTGATAATCATGCCGCTGATCCGGATGATGTAGCCCTTTGGCTTGCAAAAGATAGCACCTGGCTCTCGTCGATAGCGGGAAAACCGGTCAACAACAGCCACATTCTGAAGGATGCGGAAAAATATAACCGCCAAATAAAACAGGATTTTCACATTATTTTCGCTAATTTTATTGCAATGACATGACCACCGAATCACAAAATACAATGTTTCTTTTGCTGAACCAGCATGGCCCCTTTGCTACCCTGAAAGAATCTCCTCTTAATTTCTCTCCGTTCTCAAGGCCCAGTCGGGAGATGGTTTGCAAACTAAACAACAGAGAAATGATCACCCAGTACAGGATTCTTCGGAACCAGGTTCTGGACTTCCTCGATGTTCCCTCTTTCTTTGACATTAAAGCGTTACTCAAAGACCATGACAGGCGAAAGGAGATAGAAAGACGTAGCTACAAGCTGCTTGGCAACATGTTTGGTATCAAGGGAAATGAGCGGGAAATCGTCTCTACTCTAAATAATTATTCACGAACCGCCGATGGCGTCATTCGCTATCTGCGAAATAAAGTCCTGGCTCCCTATAGTTCTCACATAGAGATGACCAATGAAATTGATGCCACCAGCAGCCCGGCAGAATTGATCCTTATTCTTTTTGACGACCGGTATCACCAGAAAGCCCGTTTTGAAGCAAAACGCAAATTGGTATTAATGAACCTGGCCGGCTCTATCGATCAAAGGGAAAGGGAAACAAACATTGAAAGCAAATTCTACCTGTTTCTTGATTTTTTGAACGAATATGTCTGGAGCCAGACTGCCAAAATAGGTGAACTGGAAATCGTCTACATCCTCAGTAATCATGAACCGGAACAGTTTACATGCCGGGATTACCGAATTCTCAGCCGAAAAGATGCAGAAAAGGTACATCCTGCCAAAGGACAAAAACTGACCCTGCTGAAAAGAAGGCGCTTCGGCACCAATGGCCATGAAATTCCAATTTACGTCTCCATCAGAAAAAAAGCTCCGGAGGCAAAGGTTCTCAAGCTTCTCCGCAAGGGCGAAGAAAATCCGGCTGTTGCGGTAGATGACGAACTGGGGTTGATGGGTGTTCTGGAGACAGTGCGAGATGTGAACACTTTCCAGAAACATCTGACCCAAAGTGCCATAAAAGCAAGCTCTTTTATGTCTCTGGAAGATGTCTCAGACTCTCTAACCAGCAGCAGCTGCCATAGAAAGGAAAAAAATATCGGCAGTTCCTCAAAAACAGCCATGCTGAAGTTCTTCGCCAGACTTGGCGGCATGCGGGTGGAATTTATTGTCCACACATATGAGAGCTATCTCAATTATATATACCAGCGGGATGTTTCCCACGATGAATACGAGGTCAAACGTATTTTTGACTCCGGCGTTGCTGAGCTCCTCTTTCCCCGGGAGATTTACCATCTGGACATGAAAGTAATCCGCGACCGGCAAATTGAGCGATTCCGGCGACAAATCGAAGAATTTTAGTACCGGAGAGACTTCCTGTGAAAAAATCACCCCATACTCTCCCGACTTCTGTAATCAATCTCTTTTTTGTTATTGGCCTTCTTTCCGCCCTCTCCTTCAGGCTGCTT
>JACNJZ010000208.1 GCA_014382295.1 Candidatus Desulfobia pelagia
TAATGGGGAGGAGTTGGCTGACCATCTTCAAATATATTTACTGGACCGTAAGAATATTTATTCACCCCCTCAGGACATGTCCTCTTGGAGTATAACCATCTAATATTATAAATTAAAATAAAAGTAAAAAGCCCCACAGCATTAGCTGCGGGGCTTTTTTTTTGCCTATCTGACTTTGCTTGTAGGATTTCTGACAAGCAAAGTCAGCCTTTAACTATAGAGCGCTCAAAAAGATTCTTTAAGTTCCATAAATAATCAGAATGGAGAATTGAAATGGATAACGAAAAGGTAAGGAAAGGCAAGAAGTCAAGTGTTCAGAAGAGAATTTATCGGATACACGACCTGGTTGAAATATACGGTATGAGTAAGGCGACCATCTACCGACTAATGGATGAGGGTAAATTCCCTCGACCTGTTCGCATTAGCAACAGAGGAGTGGGTTGGCTCATGGCCCCTTTGGATAAATGGGAGCATGACTTGGAGGGCGTGGAATAATGATTTTAACTACGCCAAAGCCGCTGCATATTGGCATAAAGCAACGGGTCTCAACACAAAAAAACAGCTCCCAGAGGGTTTATTTCTATAAAGGAAGAGGCAATGACTCTAACCATTAGGCATAGAATACTAACTCAAAATGGGCTTCAAGAGATCATATTAACACCGAGAAAGGCTATTCGGAAAAAATGTCTCGGGTGTTGCTGTTTTCATCCATCTGAAGTGAACAAAGGCCAATCTGATGATTGCCCGTTGTGGCCATATAGAATGGGCACTGGAAAGCCCCAGATAAAAACACAGGAGGTTCCTCATGAATGATACTTGTATCTCATATTATCAAATTTCGCAGATTCTCGGTACCCCCTACAAATCTATAAAGCGTCTGATATCAGCAGTGTTCCCAGACAAAGGATGTTTGACGGAAAAAGACTCCCCCGGTCTTTCAGAATCCGAATTCAAGAGGTTTCAGGACACGTTCAAGGTTGTCCAAACAACAAATAAAAGGTGGGAGATTATACCTCGTGCCCAGCTGAGACTACCAGGGTTCTAAACAGGAGAAAACTATGAAAGCTGAAAAAACGACAAAGAGCTCAATATCAGGAGAAAATATTATGACACACGATACAAATGATACCGAAAAAGCAAAGGCCTTTATCCTTGATCAGGACTACGGGGATATCTTAGAGGACATATCAGATCTGCCAATTACAGCTATTAAACGCTTAGCCAAAACAACATATTTCCGAGTTTGTAACAAAGAGGGTTACAGCAAAATTCCAATGTTATCAATGGATGACCCGCGAGGGATGGGTGACAAAATGTCTATTATTATACCGGATGTTGTCCCTCAACTGCATGAGCTCTCAGATCAGATCAAGACGAGCTGGGCGCATCTCACAATAACGAGATCAGGAGAAAAACATATTTTATTGACTACAGCTATTACTGAGCTGACCAAGGATAGCAATATGCTGCTGAATCGAGCCAGAATCTTGGAAAAAGCCAAAACAACCTGGTTGCGTATGACTTGGGACAAGTCAGCACGTATGCACCGGGCAGTTACGCCAAAATTTAAAATACCGGATCCAGACTGGGGGGAATTGCCGCCGATGGTAGATCTTCTTATGGATGCTTTTGAGGGGAGCTTTATTGAAAGTGCCGACAATGAACTTGTTCAATATCTCCTTGGCGGCCAGTAAAAATGCCTGCCAAGGAAATATGGGCTGTTGATTTTGAATACAGACAGACGGATCTCTGCGGGGAACTCCCAGAGATCCGCTGTTTCTGCGCAGCTGAATTGCACTCAGGGAGAACAATCAAGCTCTGGGTTGATGAACTGACAGACCAGCCTCCGATTGATTTTGGTTCCCACACTATACTCCTGGCGCATAACTGGAAGGCCGAAATATCTTGCTTTAAAGCCCTTGGCTGGCCAGATCCGCATAATCCGATCGATACCATGATAGAGGCCGACCGTGTGAAAATGACAGCAGGATCGGGCTATAGACCAACGAGCCTCAAACGGCTACTTGAACAATCGAAGCTGCCGGCTATTGAAGAAAAAGAAGAAATGCGCGAGCTGGCGATGGAAAATAGAAGATCTGCTCTCTTTTCTCCGGCGGAACGGCAAGCGCTGCTTGACTACTGCTTGGAAGACTGCCTGGCATTATTGAAACTATGGCCAAAGATACGGGCCACAATTAATTCCTATATTCCAGATGAGGAAACAGCATTTTTCTGGGCTCATCGCCGCGCAAAATATGTTTTCTGTTGTGCAGATTCGGATCTTTATGGTGTTCCTGTAAACCAACAACTTTGGGACAAGATGATCACCAAACAACCGCAGATTCACTCAGGACTCCATGCAAGGTTAAAAGAATCATACGGCTGCTCAGATGGTGTCGCCCATTTCAAAATTGCTGGCCTGAAACAGTACATACAGCACAATCAGCTCAAGTGGCCCATGACGCCCACAGGACTTCCAAAAACTGATGAGGACACACTTGACAGGATGGCTGCTACCAACCCGCAACTTATTCAGTTTGCGGATTTGTTTAAAACATTACGGAAAGCCCGTGCCGGCAATCTCAACATCCACAATGGCCGGTGCTATTCTAAAATCTGGCCATTTGCACAAGCAGGTACCAGGAATTCAGCAAAGAGTAATTTCATTTTTTCTGCTGCTCGCTGGTTGCGCGGCTTGATTAAACCTGAACCAGGAACAGGCCTCGCATACCTCGATTACGGCCGAGAGGAAGTTTTAATCCAGGCAGTGCTGGCACAATGTCCTGCATACCAGAAGGCCTATTATTCGGAAGATATGCACACTGCAAACGGGAAACGATTTGGTTTGATTCTAGAAGACATGGATAAAGCCAGCTTCAAAGCAGCACGGACCTTAGCCAAAACATGCACCTTCCGTATCCAATATGGCGGGCAAGCTGTTGGACTGAGTCAATCTCTGGGGATATCCCTTGCTAAAGCTGAGCAGATAATCCGGGCCTATCGCCGGGATTTTCCAGAAATACAGCAATGGCGGCAGCGGGTTGAATCAACGGCGATCGCTCAAAGGTATTTAGTAAGCCCAGACGGATCGGTATTGAAATTTAATGAAAATATCAACCCACGCACTGCCTGCAATTTTCCTATACAGGCGACAGGTGCTGCGATCTTGCGGTGGACACAGATAAGGCTGCGTGGACAAGGCATTAAGGTCTTATGCCCTGTCCACGACGCAATCCTGGTTGAATACCCCTTGGAGAAGAAAGAAGAAACACTCCGTATTTGCCAAGAAGAAATGGTCGCCGCCGGCAAACTCTTTTTAAACGAAAACAAATTACTGGTGGATGTGGAAAATGAAGTGGCAGCCCCTGACAGTTTTCCAACCGGCAATCCTGAAATATGGGATCTGGTAATGGAATTAATCAATTGAAATCTGTCTATTTTAGGGAGGACTTGACGTCTACGCTATCTCAAAAAACGTCTACGTTAGTGTACACGGCATACTCCTTCTTTCTTTATATCTCTTTTAAAATATATATACCCTATGAGCTGGAAGGTGTTTGGATGAATAATTTCATTATAGATCAAACGTATCAAGAAACAGGCGAAGAAACCTCAGAACATGAATACGCAAATATAACTTTTCGAAGCATGGATAAAATGAAATGTCGCGGGAGACATCTTTTTGTGGCGCTATGGATATTATCCTTATGGCGAGGGTTAGGTGCCGATAAAGGAGGTTGGTTCTTCGTCTCTCCCCATATCCTTGACCGTTATGCCATAACCCCGAAAGAATTTTACAGGGCAAAAAACCGCCTGGTAGACATGGGTATCATAGAAATACGGTACAAATGTGGTCCAGGTGGGACAAATTTTTATAGGTTTAGAGATTAGCCACAAAAACTTTCTACTCTAAAAAGGATATTGTCATGAGTATGCGATCCGTAACAGGAATCAAGGAAGCCCACAAGGCCGCCCAGAAACGTCAAGACGCGCAGGCTGCCGAAGAAAAAGGTGACATGCGCCAAGCCAGCCTTGACTTGAAGGAAGCAAAAAGACTCCAGGATGAAGCTGATATTTACCTTGAGTCGGAACAACGGGCGGAAATTGCAGTGGGAAACGAGGCCTTGCCTCAACAGACAACAGGTATTGAGGGGCACCAGGCATTCTGCCTGAGGGCAACATTAAACAATCCCTCACAAATTAACCTGGATGCTTCTCAGCGCAGAATGGAATTGGCTGATAACGCTAATGTTCTGCCACTAGCTCTTGATATGGCAGAGACAGTTGACGCTGAGAATTCTATTGAAAAGGCAATCTGTCACCAGATGGCAATGCTGCACGACATGAGCATGAAAGTAGCTAAAGAGGCTATGGAGGAGCATGACACTGTTGAGAAAGGTCGTCTTATTAATGCGACCACCAAGCTGATAAACACGTTCCAGCAAGGTGTAGCAGTTCTGCAAAAACTTAAGATGAACGGCCAGCAAACTATGGTTGTTCAGCATCAACACATCAATATCGACAACCAAAACGGCCAAACTCTGGTCACCGGAAATGTAGAGGGGGGTCAAGATGGGCATAAAAGAAAAAAATAACGGACAACCTCAAGAGGCGCGGCTCGGGAGGCTGAAA
>JACNJZ010000108.1 GCA_014382295.1 Candidatus Desulfobia pelagia
TCCAGCTATTGAACAATACTACCGGGGGAAAGATCAGGTTCAGCGACATGCGGCCATGAGATCCTGCGGCATTGCTGCCCAGACACTGATGCTAGCGGCAAAATCAATGGGCTACGACTCATGCCCCATGGATGGGTTTGATTTCGACAAGGTTGCAGAGATTATCAACCTGCCGGCTGATCATGTCATTGCCATGTTTGTTGCAATCGGCAAAGGCACGCAGGAGGCATGGCCACGCCCCGGCCAGCTCCCCCTTGATGAAGTAGTCATCCGGAACTCATTCTAATAGCTTCAGTGCAGGAACTGCCGTTCCTGCACTGAAGCTATCAGCATTAAGCCGTCAGCTTTTAGCAGTCAGAACTCCTTTGCCCCTTTGACCTTTATATTCCAAACCAATGAAATTAAAAGATGCCCTGAAGGATGATTTATCTGAAGAAGAATTACATCTTCTTATCCGGGCCTATGATGTGGTTGGCGATATCGCAATTATCATAATTCCACCAGAGCTCCAATCAAAGGAAAAACTCATTGGCGACACGATTCTCAGACTGCATAAAAATATAAAAGTTGTTGCAAAGCGGGCTGGAAACTACGAAGGCGAGTTCAGGACAATTCAGTTAACAATTATCGCCGGAGAAGATCGAAAAGAGACTGAATACAGAGAACATGGAGTGCGGTTTTTTCTCAATCCGGAGAAAGTCTATTTCTCTGTGCGTAGCAGCAATGAAAGAAAACGGCTGGCCGCACTTGTAAAACCAGGAGAAGAGGTACTCATTATGTTCTCGGGCATCGGCTCTTTTCCGCTCGTTCTCGCCAAAAACAGCCCGGCCCGGGAAATTATCGGAATCGAGAAGAGTCAGATCGCCCACGATTATGCCTTGAGAAACCTTACGAGTAACCGGAAAATAAACAATGTAACTTTGCTTGCTGGGGACGTTGCTGATTTACTGCCTGATCTCAATCGCAAATTTGACAGAGTTGCAATGCCCCTTCCCAAAACTGCTGAAATGTATCTTGATATCGCCCTACACTCTCTGAAACACAGGGCATCCCTGCATTTCTACGACTTTCAGCAGACAAACCTTTTTGACAATTCAATAAAAAAAGTAAATACTGCCTGCAAAAGAAACAACAGGACCCTGATTCAGGCAGAAACTCACATCTGCGGCCATTCAGGACCCAGGACATACAGGATATGCGTTGATGCCTGTATCTCATAATATTCTGCAATTACTACATAATATTTTCCAAATTCTCTGACAACTCGAATAACAACATGACCTTCCTTACCATCGGTATCATATTGGGTTTATCTGCCGGATTGACTCCGGGTCCTCTCCTGACCCTGGTTATATCAGAAACCCTTCAGCATGATGTCAAATCCGGAATTAAGGTTGCTCTGGCACCAGTCATTACCGACCTGCCCATTGTCGCCGTCAGCATATTCATCCTGACCAGGGCCGCAAACTCCAGCACTACCCTCGGGATCATTTCACTCGCAGGAGGTTTTTTTATTTTATATATGGGTTGGGAACACCTGCAGACAAAAGGAATTAAGCTCAGCCTTCAGGATGTGAAACCACAGTCAATGAGAAAAGGTATACTGGCAAACATTTTAAGTCCTTATCCCTATCTTTTCTGGATCAGCGTCGGGGCGCCGACCATGGCCAAGGCTATTGCATACAGCAGTGTGGCACCACTGGCTTTCCTGGGCAGCTTTTACAGTCTTCTTGTAGGGTCCAAAATTGTTCTGGCACTGCTGACAGGCAAATCAAAATCCTTTCTCAGCGGCAAAGTTTACATCTACATAATGCGTTTTCTCGGTGTGGTATTATGCGGCTTCGCCCTTACTCTTTTTCGGGAAAGTTTTGAACTGTTTTTTTGATAGTTTCGAGTTTCGAGTTTCGAGTTTCAAGTTTCAAGTTTTAAGTTGACGGATATTACTTATTCTTTTTTTATTGCATAATAATCTGACAGGAAAGTTATAGCGGCAATGACACAGGAGCAAGGATATATCGTAATAATGGGTTCAGGTGAACTGACGGCCACCATGGTTGAAGTTCACAAGAGCCTGCTTGCAAAGCTGGGCGATTCTCCCAAAGCTGTTTTCCTGGATACGCCTGCAGGTTTTCAGCTTAATGCAGATCAGATATCCCAGAAAGCTGCAGAATATTTCACGTCCCGCATTAATTATCCTTTATCCATCGCGTCATTTAAATCCCGGAAAGCAGTCGATACCTATGAAGCGAAGCAGGCTTTCAGTATGCTCAATTCAGCTGACTACGTTCTGGTGGGCCCGGGAAGTCCCACCTATGCTGTCAGCCAATGGCAGGACACACCTGTCCCTGCTCTTATTAAAAAGCTCATTGAAGATGGAGGGTGCTTTGTTGCAGCGAGTGCCGCAGCCCTTACTGTTGGAGCTTTGACCCTTCCGGTCTATGAAATCTATAAAGTGGGCTCAGATCTATCATGGGCACCGGGAATGAATATTCTTTCTTATTTTGATCTGGATCTGGTTGTCATACCCCACTGGAACAATGCCGAAGGCGGCACCCATGACACCCGTTTCTGCTATATGGGTGAACCCAGGTTTCATGAGCTCGAAAAACAGATTCCAGCCCATGTCAGCATCCTGGGCCTGGATGAACACACCGCCTGCATACTTGATTTCAAAAACCAGGAGGCTGAAGTGAGGGGGATAGGCTCAATCTGCCTGCGAAAACAGGGAGAGGAAATTACCTTTTCCAACGGGGACAGATTCCCTCTCGATGTTCTTCGCAATCCATCATCCGTCATCCAAAAAAAAACTTCAGCAAAACACGAAAAGAAACGTACTCCCCAGACCCAAAAACAAGATGAAACGTTCTGGCACTCCATTCATTCCATCGAATCTCAATTCTCTGACGGTATCGAAAAAAAGAACATTAACCAGACAATAAATGCCGTTCTTGACTTCGACAAGACACTCTGGATTGCCCAGGAAAATGCCGAGAGTCCTGAGTTTCTTTCCCAGGCCAGAGAGAAATTCCGGGAAATGGTCGTCTGCCTTGGCACTGTTCTTTCTTCAACCAGTCAAACAGAAAAGCGGTTCAACAAACTGGTTGAAGAACTCTTGTCCCTGCGTACATCATTCCGCGAAAAGAAACAATGGCAGGAAGCAGACGAGATACGGCGCTGTCTTGAACAGTCTGATATCATCATCGATGACGATCCTGCAGGTTCTTCCTGGCGAATAAAACAGTAACAACCGGAAACAGGAAAACGCTGTTATGCCTCCACACATTACCGCCTCCGCAGAACCTGTCGAGAACCTGGAAAGGTACTGGCAAGATTCCACAGCCCCTCTGCAATGGGAATGTCTTTTCCTCCTTCCGCCCTGGCTGAACTCTTGGCTTTCTACTTTTGGCGCAGAGAGACATTCAGAGGCAATCGTTATCCGCGACGGAGAGAGTATCATAGGCATTGCACCGGTCCTATACCACAAATCAACGGTAACACTCATTGGCAGCCCTGAGGTCTGTGACTATTGCGGTCTTATTACAAGACCGGGTCTGGAGAAGGAATTCCTATCCAGCCTGCTTGACGCTCTGGCAGCACAAAACATGAAGGAGCTCACTTTCAGCGGAATAAGACAAGACTCTGCTCTCTATACTCTTCTTCCTGAGATTGCCAGCAGTTCAGGGGGCACATGTACCTTCAACACAAACAGCCTTACCTTTGGAAAAAAACTGCCGTCCTCCTGGCAGGTATATCTAGAAGAGCTAAATGGAAAACAGCGCCACGAAGTGAGGCGAAAGACAAGACGACTCTACGAGGCCGGTGAAATTGAACTGCTTATTATCGAGAGCCCTGAAAAAGCTGATGAAGCCTGCGATCTCTTCCTCAGGCTTTTCATCTCCAGCAGAAAAGATAAAGCGATGTTCATGGATGCGACAATGACCCTTTTTTTCAGGAGACTGATACATGCCATGTCCGCTGTTGGAATGCTGCGGTTATTCTTCCTCTATATAAACAACAAGCCTGCCGCCACGGCCCTGTGTTTTGAGTATAATAAAACCATGTACCTCTATAACAGCGGCTACGATCCTCGGTTCAGGCCACTTAGCGCAGGTTTCCTCTGCAAGTCCATGAGCATTCAAAATGCCATTGAACGCGGCTGCACCTCCTACGATTTTCTAAAGGGATCAGAGCCGTATAAAAGACGGATGGGGGGGATTTCAAGCCCTGTGTATCAATGTCATCTGCATCTCAGATAAACGAATAGGGCATGGCTCATGCTAAACGATAACTTTCATATCTCACAGAGCTCTCAGAGCCACAGAAAAAATACTTTGTAAACATTGTGCTTCAGAGACTTTCAGGTAAAATAATTTCCATGTGCACAGAGACCCCTTTGAACATTGCCATGCTGAGTATACACTCCAGTCCATTGGGAGACCTGGGGACTATTAATACCGGAGGGATGAGCATTTATGTCAGGGAACTGGCAAACGAGCTCTCCCGACACGGTCACAGCGTCGATATTTTCACCTGCGCAGAAAATAATGGCAACAACCCCATAATCCAGATCGGTGAACATGTCCGCCTGATTCATCTTACAATACCAGAGGCAACTCCCTCATCGAAAGAAGACCTCGTGTTGTTCCTGCCGGAAATATGCACAGTATTGGAAGATTTTGCAGCTGAGGAAAAAATCCGCTACGATATCATACACAGCCATTACTGGATCTCAGGCTGTCTTGGGGAAATGCTGCAGAACAAGTGGAACATACCTCACATAATCATGTTTCATACTCTGGGTCTCATGAAAACACCACCTGGTGAAGAGAAAAAGGAATCAAACATCCGGATAAGACATGAAAAAAGGCTCGTGGCACAATGTCAGAAAATCATTGCTCCGACAGAACGGGAAAAGAACAACCTTATTGACAGCTACAAAGCGCATCCCGACAGAATTGACATCATACCCGGCGGCGTGAATCTGGACCTTTTTCACATAGAGAGTCAAGATGAAGCACGCAAGACACTCAAAAGAGAATCAAATACCCCTCTTCTTCTTTTTGTAGGGCGCTTTGCCGCCTTAAAGGGCCTGGAACTGCTGCTGGAGGCTCTGGCCCTCCTCCAGGAGCACCACACAGCAGAACTCATGATCATAGGCGGAAACGACTCCAATGACACAAGACAGCAACAGCTGAAAGAACACGTTGCTCGGCTGCACCTCGAGAATCTGGTCCACTTTATCGGCAGGGTCGACCATCAGAAACTCCCTCTCTACTATAATGCTGCAGACCTCGTGGTCATTCCTTCCTCCTATGAGAGTTTCGGACTGGTCTGCCTTGAAGCCCTTGCATGCGGCACCCCTGTCATTGCCAGCCATGTAGGTGTCATGCCGGATATCCTCGATGGAACCGAAAACGGCGCAACAATTATGGACCCTGATCCCCGGAGACTTGCAGCAGCCATCACCGCATTTCTATCAAAGAAAAGATCACTAAATTATAATCCTGAGTCTGTCCGGGATTCCGTTAAAACCTTTTCCTGGAAGCGTATTGGAGCCGACACAATGCACCTATATAAAAATATTGCCTACAATTGTTCTTCAGGGGAGACAACAGGCCAACAGAATAAGAAAAGGACAGCTGATGCATAACCACGTTGACTTGATGGTCATTTCCCCACATGCCGACGATTCTGAATTCGGAGCTGCCGGAACAGTAGCCTCATGGACCAGAAACGGTAAAACTGCAGTCTATGTAATATGCACTGATGGCGATAAAGGTACAACAGACAGAAACATGGACCCGATACTCTTCATTGAAAAAAGAAAAAAAGAACAGGAAAAAGCCGCTGCCCTACTCGGCGTATGTGCAGTTGTGTTCCTGGGCTATCCGGATCAGGGTCTTGAAGACAATGATGACTTCAGGAAAAAAATTGTTAGCGTCATACGGAAATTCCGGCCGCATACCATCATGACAACGGACCCCTACCGGAAATATCTCTGGCATCGTGACCATCGAATCACGGGCCAGGTTGTCATGGATGCCTGTTACCCATATGCCAGGGATCATTTATCATATCCGGATCTTCTCGAACAAGGCCTGGAACCCCATAAAGTCAGGGACTTATTGTTCTGGGGTGCAGAAGATATCAATTACCGGGTGGATATTTCTGAAACATTTGAGCAGAAAATCGCAGCGCTGTACTGCCATGAAAGCCAGATGAAAGAAATGAAACATTTTAACCCGGAGGAATGGTGCCGGCAAAATGCCAGAAAAATGGCGGCAAAAGAACCTTTTGAACTTGCAGAAGGCTTTCATCGTATCGTCCTGCCAGGCTGATTAAATCGATTGATCTTTAGCCAGCCACTCTTTATTATTTCCAGATTGTAAAAATAGAAAAAGTCCAAGGAACAGTATGCTCGATATCAAGAAGGAAGATCTTTTCAAGGAAATTGAAAAGCTCAAAGAAGAAAATGCAGCACTCCGTAAATCACTCAAGACAACCGGTTTATTTGAAGATCATCTTCAAAGGATTTTAGACAACATTCCAGCCCCAATATATCTTAAGGATATTGCCGGAAGGTATCTTCTTATCAACAGTCAGTTCGAAAAACTCAGCGGGGTGAGTCGCGACTGGATATATCAGAAAAATGATTCTGATGTTTTCAGTGATGAAATTGCCTCATTGTTTCGCTTCCAGGACAATGAAGTAAAGCGTCAAAATAAACCTCTCGAATTTGAAGAAACAGTTCCCCTTGAAAGTGGCGTGATCACCTTTATCACTTCAAAATTTCCGGTCTGCGACAGTCAGGGGAAAATCTATGCCGTTGGCGGATTCTGCACAAATATAACCGACCGCAAACATGCCGAAGCTGAAAAGGAAAAACTCATCAAAGAACTGCATAAAGTGGAATATCAAATCGAACGGGAAAAACTGCAAAATAAAGTTCTCGCCCAAAGCAAATTTGCCTCATTGGGACAACTGGCAACAGGTGTCGCCCATGAAATAAATCAGCCCCTCACTTTCATCAAGCTCATGTTGGAAAACCGTTTATTTGAAATAAAAAAGAAGCAGGTAAGCTTGAGTGAACTGGAAAATGACAGCAGAGAATCATTAAATCAAGTGAATAAAATTACAAAAATAATTGGTCACCTGCGCATTTTTGGAAGGGATGAAAATGTACCTTTTGATTCAGTGGACTTGAAGAGTGTTGTCACAAACACGTTGATTTTGCTGAACCAGCGGATGAAGTCAAAGCATATTGATTTTAACCAAAATATCCAGGAGGATCTGCCGATTATCAGCGGAAATGCAATCCAGCTGGAGCAGGTTTTAATCAATCTTTTCCAGAATTCCATTGATGCACTGAAAGATCAAAAAAAGAAAAAAATCTCATTATCATTATCCTCCAACGAAGATGAGATCAAAATCAAGGTAACTGATAATGCCGGAGGGATACCGGACAGTTTTCAAGAGAGAATTTTTGAACCTTTCTTTACAACAAAAGAACCTGGAGAAGGGACTGGGATAGGGCTTTCCATTGTATATGGAATCATCAAGGAACATAAAGGAGATATTTCATACGTTCCTGATACAGATGGCTCAAGTTTTCTGATAACTTTGCCGGTAACCGCTTAAACTGCATCTGCAATAATGGCAAGTCTCATAATTCTGATCGAAAAAAGATTCTTGAAGATAATATGCTTCTATCCATCTAACAGCTTCAAAAAGTCCTATACCCTACATCCGGGATTTCATCCTGAAAATCAGTATAGTAGGTCAGAGTGGTAACAGAGGCCGGAGCCGGATAATTATCCCGTATCCCGGTTTTAACAAGTAGGGCTTTATTCCCTGGAACCACATCAAATTTTTTCACCTTTAAAATACAAAAAGACACGACATCTCCATGCGTTACAGCGACAACTTCGCGTTTATTGTCAGACCCACGAAGGCTCCAGATGAAACGTTCTACCCTGCTTAAAACATCCGCCGGCTGCTCATAAGGCGGTTGGGTTCCTGTATAAAAATCCTCATTGAGATGCCGTAACTTTTCTGCCTTCATTCCCTGGTAGGGCGTATTGACTTCATTCAACTCGTCAGACTGAATTACCGGAACATCGGGATGAAAAACATGTATTGCTTCTGCGGTCTGCAGGGCACGAAGCATGGGGCTTGTATATATTGCAGCCAGTGAAGAATCCTGCAGTCCGACAGCCGTTCTTTCGGCCTCAGCTACCCCTCTTGGACTCAAGGAAAAATCAGGAAGGCGACCATAGAGGATAGCCTCAGGATTTATAACACTGCCATGTCGAATAAAATGAATTATTGTTTTCATTTACTTTTTTCTTTTTTCTTTTTTCTTAAAGGTACCTTAAGAATCCTTTTTCCTGCCAGAAAGAATCAGGTGAATATTATTGCTTTTTCACCCACCTCTGTTAGCATTGATTGATATATTTTTACAATTATCTAATACTGATCCGGAAAAATCGCAAGAATCTGAGGATGCAGACTATGCCACATGAAATTGAACCAGCCCGAGGGAAGCTTGGCATTCTGACTCCCGGCCTTGGTGCTGTTGCCACCACCTTTATTGCAGGCTGCCTCGCTGTCCGAAACAATATCGCCAAACCCATCGGCTCCTTAACCCAGATGGGCACTATTCGCCTTGGCAAACGTACTGAAAATCGAGTCCCCCTGATCAAAGATTTCGTTCCGCTTGCCGGGCTTGACGACCTCGTTTTTGGCGGTTGGGACATCATCCCTGAAAACGCATATGATACTGCCAGAAAATCCGGTGTTCTTGATGGGCAAACCCTCGATCTTTTAAAAGATGAATTACGCGCTATACAACCAATGAAAGCTGTTTTTGATCAGGACTTTGTCAAAAACCTGAATGGTTCCCATATAAAAAGCGGCAAAAACAAACAGGACCTTGCTGACCAGTTGCGCAGAGACATCCAGACATTCAAAACTGACAACGATCTGGACCGCATGGTTATGGTCTGGTGCGGAAGCACCGAAGCCTTCATCGAAGCAGGACCTGTTCATCAGTCTTTGGAAGCTTTTGAGGAAGGTCTGAAAACCAATGCCCCAGGCATCTCTCCTAGCATGATTTACGCCTATGCCGCCCTGAAGGAAGGGATCCCCTTTGCCAACGGTGCCCCGAATCTCACTGTTGATATCCCGGCTCTTCAGGAATTAGCATACTCCGCCAGGGTTCCTGTAAGCGGCAAAGATTTCAAAACAGGACAAACCCTTTTAAAAACAATACTTGCCCCCGGCCTCAAAGCCCGAATGCTTGGCCTTGCAGGCTGGTACTCAACGAATATCCTCGGCAACAAGGACGGTGAAGTCCTGGATGATCCGGAATCATTCAAGTCAAAAGAAATGAGCAAGCTTGGCGCCCTGGATTACATCCTGCAGCCGGAAATCTATCCAGACCTCTATAAAGACTATCATCACAAAGTTCGAATAGATTATTATCCGCCCCGTGGCGACAACAAGGAAGGATGGGATAATATCGACATATGCGGCTGGCTTGGTTACCCCATGCAGATAAAGGTCAATTTTTTATGCAGGGACAGCATTCTCGCAGCTCCCCTGGTACTTGATATTGCCCTCTTCATGGACCTGGCAAAGAGATCCGAAATGTATGGCATCCAGGAATGGCTGTCGTTTTATTACAAATGCCCCATGGTCGCGGAAAACCTCTACCCTGAACACGATTTATTCATCCAGCAGACCAAGCTGAAAAACACCCTTCGCCATTTGATGGGAGAGGACCTGATAACCCACCTCGGGCTCGAATATTATTATGAAAACTGATGAACCTGTAAAAATTATTTTCGTCACCACAGAGCCCACAGAGATCACAGAGTTAACAGTTTGTAATAAACAAAAATTTCTCGGTGACCTCTGTGGGCTCTGTGGTTAATATACAATTCTCGTGAGACCATTAAACATGAAGGTCAAAAATAAGAGGGTTACACCATGAAACATTATGTCATAGTTGGAAATGGTATCGCCGGAACGGCAGCTGCCGAACAAATCCGAAATCATGATGAAGAAAGTAAAATAACCATACTGACTGAAGAGGATCTTCCCTTTTACTATCGAATACGCCTCAACGAATATATCAGCGGCGACATTAATGAAGAATCCCTCCTTGCCAGGAAACCTGAATTTTACAAAGAAAAAAGAATAAACGTTGAAACCTGCGTGCGGGTGACTGACGCAGATCCGGACAAACAATTTGTCGTCTGTAACAACAGCAAAACATTCAATTACGATGCATTGCTGATTGCCACTGGCAGCAAGTCCTTTGTTCCACCTATCAACGGAGCCGATAAAAAAGGAACCTTTACCCTTCGCACAGTGGATGACGCCAGGAAAATCATCTCATACTCCAAAACCGCTGACAACGTGCTGCTTATCGGCGGTGGTCTCCTCGGTCTTGAAGCCGGCAATGCTTTACGGAAAAAGGGGAAAAAGGTTACCGTAGTAGAGTTCTTCCCCCGCCTCCTCCCAAGACAACTGGACGAGAAAGGGGCTGCACATCTTAAAATGATGATGGAAGACATGGGCTTTTCGTTCAGGCTTGGCGTTTCCACCAAAGAAATAACAGGGACAAATTCAGTTGAAGGAATTGTGCTTGATTCCGGTGAAACCCTGCCCTGCGACATGGTTATTATTTCAGCAGGAGTAAGGCCCAACCTTGAACTTGGAGAATGTCTTGGCCTTGCATGCAATAAAGGCATACTTGTCGATTCCTCCTTAAGAACGAACCGCTCCGATATTTATGCCGCAGGTGATGTGGCAGAATTCAATAATACCTTGTATGGAATCTGGCCGGCAGCCATGCAGCAGGGAAAATCAGCAGGGACCAACATGGCCGGCGGCAGCATGGTATATGAGGGCTCTGTTATGTCCAACAGACTTAAGGTTGCCGGAATAGAACTTGCCTCTGCCGGAGAAATCGATGTCGACAATAAATTTGATTCTCAAATCGAGGAGACAGAAACAACCTACAGAAAAATTGTCCTTGAGGATAACCGCGTTATCGGCTGCATAATGATAGGAGATACCACCGGATTCAATACCATTACCAATGCAATAAACGACAAAAAAGATATTAAAGATGTTGCTTTATAATATCTTTCTTTTACCCACTACATATTGATCCTTATTTTATTTTCATAGAGAGAACCAGGAACATGCAATCACAGGAAGAAAAACTCCTTACAACATACGGCATGCTTATGAAAGCCTCTGCCAGAAAAAAAATCTACTCACAAAAAGCCATAAAAGAAGGACATGAAGCTGCAGGAAGACTCCTGCGAGCCGTATCTGTGTCAGAAGCTGTTCAGGCCCGTAGGATACTGAATCTACTCAAAGGCCCGATCGATCTCTCCGAAGAATATCTCAGTACAATTTTTGAACAGGAAATTACCCCTGTTCTTCAACAATATACTCAGAATATTGAAGATCTCTCGCAAGCCGGCATACCGTCAATTCCCCAGGTATTAAAACAACTCTGGTCAGCAGAAAGACATTTAAAATCCTTTTACTCAAATGACACTGAAGATATCAGCATCGAGGAAGATGACCGCCTCTATGTCTGTAATTTCTGTGGCTACATGAGCGTGAACAATGCTCCTGACTCCTGCCCCCTATGCCGTGCAGAGAAAAAAGCATTCAAACAGATAGACTAATTTCCCTAATGAAAAGAGACAGGAATCAGAAAATAATCGACCACATCCAGCAGGATCCTTTTGCCCGGCTTTTAGGAGCTGATGTTGAAATTATCACAGCTGGACACAGCCGTGTAACCCTGACGATCACCGAAGACATGATCAATTTCCACGGAATTACCCATGGCGGGGTGATTTTCGCCCTCGGCGACATGGCCTTTGCCGCCGCCAGCAACTCCAGGGGCCAGACAGCGGTAGCCCTCAATGTTGCCATTAATTTCCTGAAGGCTACGAAGCCCGGCGACTGCCTTGTCGCCGAAGCAAAAGAACAACATGCCGCCGGCCCTACAGCACTTTATGACATCACTATCAGAGATAAAGGCACAGGCGAACTGGTAGCAAAAAGCCAGGATCTGGTGTACCGCAAAAAAGAGTGGTTTGTCCTTGAGGAATAACAGGCAGGGAGGACAAGCTATACCCTGTATATTTTTACACCCTATTGGTCATTCCCGCGAAAGCGGGAATCCAGGAGACCTATCCAAAACCACTGGATTCCCGCTTTCGCGGGAATGACCTCGGAGCTTTGAATTTATCACCGGAGAAGTCTTATGAAAAATCTATCTTTCTTGAATATCATCTTCTTTCTCCTTGCCGGCATCGCCCATGCCGAGGCCCTTCCCAACGAACCGCATATTGTTGTCTCCGGAACACATGAAATATCTGCTGTTCCGGATATCCTGCGCATGAGTCTGGATATAAATGAAGTAGGACGCGATGTGGCTGAAGCACGGGCCTCTGTTGAAGAAAGATCTGAGCTGCTCTTACAGGCTTTAAAATCCCTGGGAGTGAAGAAAAAAGATATCACTTCGGCCCGGCTGCAGATCACGCCCCATTACAACTGGAGCAATAAGGCCCAGATATACACGGGGACAGAAGTATCCCGTGTTATTGAAGTCATTCTGCGCGACCTTGCGCAATACGATGAAATGGTACGGGCAATTATCGACGCCAGGGTGGCCAGAATAAACAATACCTCTCTGGAATCCACTGAAAATAAGGAACTCCGTGCCCTGGCCCTGCAGGGAGCGGTAGCCGATGCCCGTGAAAAAGCGGTCCTCCTCGTCAAAAACTTTCCAGAACAGGTTGGCGGTGTATATTCTATATCCGCATCCCCATCTCCCGGCGGCTTTCGCCCAGCCAGATATCAAGTTGCCGAATTTGCCAAAAGAGAATCCTTCGAACCGGGTGTCATACAGATATCTGAAACGGTACAGGTTGTCTTCTATCTGATGAAATAGCAAAAAAAAAGAGCGAGGAACATGCCTCCGCTCTTTTTATCTTCTATCTGTTTGAAACTGTTTTTGACAGCATACTAACTGCTGAAGGGAACTGAAGAATGGTGCAGGTTGATTTTCAGCTTGCCATTTTGACCTTTAATGTATCCAAAGGTGTATTCGACCTTTACGTCTGAACCATCAAGCTGAGTAAAAAAGTAATTGCCCATGGCCACTGCGTAGTCGCCATGGATGTAGTTTGCGGTATTCTCAAAACGGACATTTGTCCATGGATGAATAGCAAAGCCATGGTCTTCCTTATACGTGTCATTTCCACCAACAAAGTATGAGAGAGCTGCCTCGCGTGTGGTACGAAACTGGGCGTCAGCGGCTTTTGTGGGCTTAAAAAGAACAGGACCGGCCTCAAAAGCGTATAGGGTATCAATGTGATTTTCTGCAGCTTTTGTAAAGTCTCCTTTATCGGTAAATGCTTTACCGATGGTCACGATGCCGTTTCCTCATATTTTCTGAGCCTCTGCTATCTCTTCAGCAGTAATTTTTTCTCCCATTGTAGCGTCTCCTTGTAGAATAATGTTATATCAGATATGATTCTTTCGATGTATATTTACTCTCAATACAAGAGATAATTAACACAACTTGTTTATCAAAAACAAGGGTAAAAACCTGTAAATAACGCCATGCAACATTCCCTGAAAACCACAAAATTATACTCCGGCCTTTTCGGCATTAATTAAAACAAAAGGACTCGCTCATTATGACTAGCAAAGCCACTTTTGAAATCGAAGACAGATACATGGCTCCTTTTTTTGCCAAACAACAAATCTCCATTGAAAGAGGTGACGGCGTCTTTGTCTGGGACGAAGAAGACAACCGCTATATCGACTTCACCTCCGGATGGGGTGTTACCTGCCTTGGCCATGCCCAGCCTGTCATCACAGAAGCTCTGATAAACCAGAGCAGGAAAATCCTTCAGAATCCCAACTCCGGCCTCACTTATTCTCCTGCCCGCGCCCAGCTTCTTGAAGTAATGCAGACGGTTCTGCCAAATCATTTAACCCGCCTGTTTTTTTCAAACAGCGGAGCAGAAGCCAATGATGCCGTCATTAAACTGGCGAGGAAAGTAACCAACAGGCTGGACGTCATTTCCACCCATAAAAGTTTCCACGGACGGACAATCAGCACAGCTTCAGCGACAGGACAGGCAACCCACCGAGAAAAATTCAACCCGCTCATGCCTAATTATCTTTTCGTTAAATACGGAGACCTTGACGACTTAAAAAAGACTCTCAATGAAAATGTTGCGGCCTTTATTCTCGAACCAATTCAGGGGGAAGGCGGCGTGATTATTCCGTCCAAAG
This sequence comes from Candidatus Desulfobia pelagia, assembly GCA_014382295.1. Classification (GTDB taxonomy): domain Bacteria; phylum Desulfobacterota; class Desulfobulbia; order Desulfobulbales; family SURF-16; genus Desulfobia; species Desulfobia pelagia. The sequence goes on from JACNJZ010000108.1 coordinate 14,344, forward strand.
ACTACCTGAAAGGTGCAGCTGATCTCTGCCGAAAAAACGGCACCCTGCTCATTGCCGACGAAGTCCAGACAGGGTTCTGCCGAACCGGACCGATGTTTGTCACCGGTGCGCTTGACGTAAGGGCCGACTTTATCACTATGGCAAAAGGAATTGCCGGCGGTTTTCCATTCGGAGCCTTTGCCATGACAGAAGAAGTGGCAGACAAACTCGAATTCGGCGACCATGGGGGTACCTATTGCGGCAATCCATTAGGATGCGCTGTGGCTCATGCCGTTATTAAATACCTTCTCGACAATAACATATCGTCACATGTTGAAAAAATGGGCACCTTCTGCCTTAAAAGGATGAATGCATGGCGACAGCGCTACCCGGATCATATAAATGAAATCAGAGGTGCAGGCCTGCTGCTGCTGATTGAATTCAAGAGTGAGCATATCGCCACACAGGTGAGTGATCAGTGCCTGGCTGAAAAACTTTTTGTTCGGCAGACCCAGGGAAACGGCATACGAGTTTTCCCAGCGCTTAATATTACAGAAGATCAACTACAGGAAGGATTGACAATTATGGAGAAGGCAATACAATCGGTTGCAGTATAAACTAGCTGAAGACCTTCAGCTTCTTTTTATTGACCACGAAGAGCACCAAGGACACGAAGTTTTTTTTTAATAACTTATATTTCTTCGTGTCCTTCGTGCTCTTCGTGGTGCATTTTTTATTGTTATTTTCAAAGCAGACTCTACACGAACTCACAGGCGTAACACTTTTCTATGGAAAATTTCATCATTACAATAACGTACCTTCTCATTGGAGTGACAATAAAACGTATTCCTCGATTTCCGGCGGAAACAGGAAACATACTGAGCCTTTTCGTTATCTATGTTTCGCTTCCCGCTCTCGTACTGCTGAAAATCCCCGAACTCACTCTCTCCACCAGCCTGTTAGTTCCTGCACTGTTGCCCTGGGTTATGCTGCTGATCTCCTGCCTGATGATTCTGGTGCTGTCTAAGCTTCTCAAATGGGAACGTCAGACAACGGGCTGTCTCCTGCTCATGATCCCCCTGGGCAATACATCGTTTCTCGGTATCCCCATGGTGAAGGCTTTTTTTGGTGAGCAGGCCATTTCCTATGCCGTTCTGTATGACCAGCTTGGCTCTTTTCTTGCCCTTGCAACCTACGGCTCCCTCATACTGGCACTCTATGGAAGGGACGAATGCAAGCCGTCACTGGCTGATGTCGGTAAAAAAATCATCACCTTTCCACCTTTCATCGTCCTTATTGTCGCCTTTATTTTTAAAAACACCACCTACCCTGCCGTGCTGACAACAATACTGCAAACACTGAGTGGTACCCTTGTGCCTCTTGTCATGGTTGCTGTTGGCTACCAGCTCACCCTTCGCCTCAGCCGCGAGTCAACCGCCCCGCTCTGCTTTGGTCTTTCCATCAAACTGATTGCCGCGCCCATATGCGCCCTGCTTCTGTGCAGAGTGGCGGGCCTTGAGGGTGAAGCTGTGGATGTCGCAATTTTCGAATCAGGCATGCCTCCCATGGTTTCAGCAGGTGCTCTGGCAATACTTGCCAATCTCTCCCCTGCCCTCACTGCTGCCCTTGTAGGCCTCGGTATCATTCTAAGTTTTGCGACTTTGCCTGTTATCTATCAATTACTGCAAATAATCTAACCGCTGCACTTTCAAGCACAAGTGGAATGTAGGTAACCAATCTGGTATTATGTAAATAACTACACCCGTCTACAAATACTAAACTTGTTTATAATTAACATGTTACGCCTACAAGTGTGTAGATAACGAACATTACCAAAGTAAACCTATGACCGCATCATTTGAACATATTGACCTGAAACTGGTAAGCCCGAGTTTTGACTCGGAACTCACCGATGTCCTGATAGAACTGAATCATCTTCGAAAGCTGAAACTATCCGGCACCACAGCGCCCTGGACATTCTTTCAGCTCAAAAAGATATTCCACCTCCTTGAGAGTGTCGGCTCGGCAAGAATTGAAGGAAACAGAACAACGGTTTCCGAATATGTTGAACAAAAAATTGACAGGGGCGAACATGCAGCAGAACGTTTTACTGAGATTGCAAATGTCGAAAGGGCCATGGCCTATATTGAGGAAAACATACAGGTTGGCTCCCATATCAGCCACCAGTTCATTCGGGAACTTCACCACCTTACCGTTGAAAAACTTCATGGGGAGGGAGACAAAACTCCAGGGGCCTATCGCTCCTGGCCCGTTTCAATATCCAAATCCACTCACCAGCCCCCTGAACACCATCACGTTCAAGGGTACATGGATGAACTGATCTCGTTTATCAATAAAAACACCCCGGAAAAATATGAACTAATCAAAACGGCCATAGCCCATCACAGGTTCACCTGGATTCACCCTTTCGGCAATGGCAATGGCAGGGTTGTTAGACTGCTGACCTACGTTCTTCTCATCAAATACGGTTTTAACGTCAAAGCAGGAAAACTACTTAACCCCACAGCTGTGTTCTGCAATGATCGTGATTATTATTATGAGATGCTTTCAAGAGCCGACAAAGGTACCGATGAAGGGGTGCTTGAATGGTGTGAATACGTTCTGAAAGGGATATTGGAAGAAATAACAAAAATAAACAAGCTTACAAACTATAATTACCTGGCGAAACAAGTACTTATCCCAACTATATATTTTGGTTTGGAAAGAGGCTTTCTCAATAAGATCGAAGCTGAAATACTCAAGCGCGGTATTATCGTCCAGGAATTCAAAGCCCTCGATATAGGTAACTGGATAGCCGGCCTGTCCCCAAGACAGAAGACTCACATAATAGCCAAACTGAAGTACAATGGCTTTATTCGACCTGTAAAGACAAACGGCAGAACCTACTTTGTTAACTTCATGAATAACTTCCTGATGAGAGGTCTTGTACTCATTCTTGAAAGAGAGGGATTTATTCCTTCAATTGATAAATAACGGATAAAAAATGAAAACAGCAGATGATATATGGGAAGATATCGGTTCGTTGTCAGAAGATGAAATGTTTCATGTTATGACCAAGCTTTTTGATATGTATGATACTGACCTGAAACGTGACCCATCAAACAACGAGGCCCTGAATTTCTTCAAAAATCTTGACAACGTCATCAGCCAGACAAGTCAGTGCAACAGCAACAGGCGCTAGAAACCGACAGAACAGGAGGAAAGCATGCAGAAACACACTCGTTTTGTAACAGTCATCATACTCCTGTCTGTACTGGCCGGATGCGTTTCCGCACAGCAGATTCGCGAAATGCGGATCAGACATAATCAGGAACTATTCAACACCTTTTCTGCAGATGACCAGGGAAAAATTCAAACCGGGTTGATCGATATAGGCTTCAGTGAAGATATGGTTCATATGGCCTGGGGCGCCCCTGATCGAATCTATATGAGAACCACTGCGGCCGGAACCGCTACAGTCTGGTCCTATACTATTTATCAGCCTCGAATACACAGTGAACGAATGAGTATCCCTGTAAGGTTTATTGACCATCATGGCAGAAGAAGAATCGAATACCATAATGTCTGGGTGAACAGAGATACCGGTGAACAATATGCTGTCGCCCGTGTTGAATTCACCGAAGGTGCCGTTTCTGCCATTGAACAGCTTATCCAGTAAAACGCTCTCACTTCACGCAAATCTATTTCTTTTATAAAGATCACATATGACACAACGCAGAGTAATTATAATAGGTGCCGGGCCTGCCGGACTCATGGCTGCAGGAAGATCTGCGTTAGCCGGAGCAGAGACCCTAATCCTCGAAAAAATGAAACAGCCGGGCAGAAAACTCGGCATTACCGGAAAGGGCCGTTGCAATATAACAAACAGTACGGATGTTACTGACTTCATTGCCCACTTTGGCAACACAGGCCCTTTTCTGCGCCAGGCTTTTTTCCGGTTTTTTAACACAGACCTCATATCCTTTCTAGAAGATCTCGGCCAGGAACTCGTCACAGAAAGAGGCGGCCGGGTTTTCCCTGCCAGCGGTAAAGCCACTGATATAGTCAAAGCCCTGGAAAAATGGGCCCTTCAATGCGGTGCACAATTTCAATTCTCCTCCCCCGTTGATACACTTATCATCAAAGATGGTCATATTGGTGGTGTTGTTTGCAAAGGAAAAGAATTATCTGCTGATGCCGTCATTCTGGCGACTGGCGGAGCCTCTTATCCACTGACCGGATCAACAGGCGACGGATATCAGCTCGCGGAATCCACAGGCCATAGAATCGTTCCAATACGCCCTGCCCTTGTCCCTCTTGTGACAGCAGGTAATATCGCCGGCAAGATGAAGGAATTGAATCTGCGCAATATTAAAGTCAGGATGTTTGTTGACGGCAAAAAGCACAAAGAAGCATTCGGTGAGCTGACATTTACAGCTTTCGGCCTCAGCGGTCCTGTCGTACTGACTTTAAGCAGGGACGCAGTTGATGCGCTTGATCTGGGGAAACAGGTTGAATTCTCTCTTGATTTGAAACCGGCACTCGATGAGAAAAAACTTGATGCCCGCCTGATCCGTGATATTTCTTCCCGGGGCAAGGAGGAAATGAACAGCCTTCTGCGGGGCCTCATGCCCGGAGAGATGGTCCCTGTCTGCCTCGAATTGACACAGATACCACACGACCGAAAAGCCTGTGAGCTATCAGCAAAAGAGCGCAGACAACTCCGGACATGGCTGAAGGATTTTCGCCTGGAGGTGACCCGGCCACGACCAATTGCTGAGGCAATTGTTACTGCCGGAGGAATTGACACCAGGGAGATTCATCCCAAAACCATGGAATCAAAACTGACACAGGGCCTCTTCATTGCTGGTGAACTTCTCGACATCCAGGCGGACACTGGAGGCTATAATCTCCAGGCCGCTTTTTCAACCGGCTGGATTGCCGGCAATGCCGCTGCTCTGGGATAACAAACACTTTCAAGAAACGGGAGTCGTTAAGGATTATTGAGCGATGATATCAATCACTGTTACTTCTGGAGGAGAAAGAAAACGAATTGGCGGCCCCCAGGTCCCTGTTCCCCGACTGACATACAGCAACCTGTTCTGTTCCGGAGAGGAAAGCCCTACAGGTTGCGGGTAAAAAATCCTGGTAATCAAACCGAAAGGAAATATCTGCCCCTGATGAATATGGCCAGACATCTGCAGATCAAAAAAACCATCCGTTGACAGAAGAACATCCGGCCTGTGTTTCAACAGGATAGTAAACCTCTCCTGGTCGCGCCCCCGCAGCAGCTCCTCTTCTGAATTTCTTGAAGCCGGTTCCATCCTGAAACGCACCTGATCATCAACCCCAACAATACTTACATTTCCAGGCAGATCTTTTTTGCGTCCCCGTAACACTGTGAAACCAGCCTCTTCCAGAAAAGAAACCGAGCTGCTGACTCCTGTATAATATTCATGATTTCCTGTTACAGCATATTTCCCAAACGGAGCTTTCACCCTGCGAAGCATTTGAAGAATCTCTTCCCGATCTTCGATATGCCCATCCACCATATCTCCGGTACAAACAAGAATATCAGGTTTTGCTTCCTCAACCTTATCCAATATTACCTGAAGGCGCGATGGGCCTATCAGAAGGCCAAGATGAACGTCTGAAATCTGGACAAGACGCAATCTCTCCATATACGCCGGCAGCTTTTCAGTCTGCACCGTTTCATGCGTTAATTGAATATTGCCGGCCTCAAACCAGCCGTAACACCAAATGAGAAGCGACAATACAAAAGCACCAGCAAACACTCTCCCTGCGCTGACTGGATACGCGAAAGATCGTGATGACATAACAGCCTTAAAAACTGTTAGCAAAAGACGACTGCAGTCAACAAGAAGTGCCAGTGACGCAAACAGGAAGACAAAACCCATCCAGGAAAAAGAGATAACTGCCAGAACCCTGGCCGAGGCGTAAAAATCAGCTCTTTCAAGGAGGCGGACAAGCACCGGCGATGCCACCATCATAACCATAAAGCCGCTTAAGGCAAAAAGCCTTTTCCCCTTGCAGGAAAAGGCTAGATAAAGCCGTGAAAACGTATAGGCATGAAGAGCGGAATAAATGGAAAGAAAAACGAATAAGAATGAAATCATCCGATAACAGGAACCGCTATTGCCAGCTTCTTACAAGCTCAACAAGAGTCCGGGCCGCTATTCCGGAGGGTCCTTTGGGGACGTATGATTTCTCCGTATAATCCCAGGCCGTTCCTGCTATATCGAGATGGGCCCAGGGAGTATCCCCCACGAACTCCTGCAGAAATGCGGCCGCTGTTATTGTACCGGCTGGCTTGCCACCAATATTCTTGATATCGGCAATTTTCGATTTAATCTGTTCGGTGTATTCCTTGCCAAGGGGAAGCCTCCACAACAATTCACCGGTCCTGTCACCGGCCTTGAGAATTTTTTCAGCGAGCTCATCATTATTTGCCAAGAGGCCTGTTCGATGGTGGCCGAGTCCAATTATAACCGCTCCGGTGAGAGTGGCTACATCGACAACAGCATCAGGTTTATAGGTATCGACTCCATACGCAAGGGCGTCAGCAAGTATAAGGCGTCCTTCGGCATCGGTATTAAGCACCTCAACGGTTTTACCGCCATAGGGTGAGATAATGTCGCCTGGCTTCAGAGCAGATCCGCCGGGAAGGTTTTCAGAAGCTGGGACAATAGCTATGACATCAACATTGTCAGGCTGCTCCTCAACTATAACTTTCATGGCAGCAATCACCGCAGCACCACCGCACATATCATATTTCATATCAGCCATACCCTCGCCCGGCTTGAGGGAGATTCCGCCGGAATCAAAAGTAAGACCTTTTCCGACAAGCATCAGGGTCGGAACCTTCTTTCCTGAACGATAATGAATGACAACCATAGCAGGTGGTTCGTGGGAGCCCTTACTGACACCAAGAATTCCTCCCATCTTTAATTTCTGCATCTGAGCTTTGTTCAGGACTTTACAGGTGCATTTTTTCTTTTTGCCAAGTTCTTTCCCAAACTCGGCAAATTTGGATGGCGTCCAGACATTACCGGGCTCATGGGCCATATCTCTGGCAATTCTGGTTCCTTCAGCAGCTGCCGCACCAAGTGTTACACCCTTCCGTGCTGCAGATATCTGTTTGGAAGTGTACATTTTGATACTCTTAACTTCCGAAGTATCATCATCCCCATTACTGCTTTTATATTTCGTAAAAGTGTAACTCCCGAGAAGAAGGCCTTCACTCAGACATTCGGCCATTTCATTTTCAGGAAAATCAAGATCACCCGGAATCACAGCATATATCGACTCCGCTTTCATTTCCAAGGCCTTCTGGCTAACAATACCACCAGCCTTTCGAAAACTTTCCCGATCCAGATCATCTTTCCCGAGGCCAACAATCAAAAGACGGCCTGCCTGAAGACCATCATATTTCTTTTCCGGATATATCAGCAAAGTCTCTTCCATTTTTCCCTTGAAAGCACCCACTTTATATGCCCGATCTATTCTCTGCTGAACAAGATCATCGCTGCACACAGGGGCCCCTTTCTCCTTTTGCCGCACAAAATAAGCAATCAGGTCACCTTTAAAATCACCGGGTGTAACTTTGGTTACTGAAATCATCTTTTATATTCACTCCAATTTTTAGAGAATTGACGGACTCGATAAAGGCTTCAAAAACACAGGGAAATCTTTAATTACAAGAAGGAGATCCTGTCACAATCGACCATGCCGCAGCATTGAAATAAGCAGCCAGAATCCCATGAGTACGGCAACAAGAAAACCCAGAAGGCCAATGACAGGAATCCCGTTCCACTTGGGCGGGACGTCAGCTAAAACAATAAGTGCGGAACCAATAACCTGGGCTGCAAGAACAATGGCAAAAGCAATACGGTTACTTGTACGGTCTAGATGAGTTAATAATGCCTCCAGGCCCCGGTGCTCAAATTCAATCTTGATTCTTCCCTGCCTGGTCAGCCTCAGGATCTCCCGCATTTCTCCAGGAATCTCTTTCATCAACTCGAACATCTCTGCACCGGATTCCAATAAGTCTCCGGCTATATTCTGAGGATGATACCGCTGGATTTGCAGCTTCTTGATAAACGGCTCGGCGTGAGCGACAATTTCAAAATCCGGGTTAAGTACTCGCCCCAGACCTTCAACTGTGGCAGCTGATTTCACTACGAGATACAAATTAGGTTTCAAACACAGCTTGTGGCGTGACACCATCTCAAGAAGCTGCTGCATAATCGGACCAACTTCCAGATGCTTCAACGGTAAATCAAGATACGAATCTATAAGTTCAGCAACATCACTCTCCAGCTCACTGCGAGCAACATTTCCACGTACTTCTACAAGCTTAAGGATGACATCAACCACCTTTTTTTCATTCCGCCGAACAATATACATGATAAGATCGGCAAAATCATGGCGCTCACGGCGGCTTATCCGACCCATCATGCCGAAATCCACATAGCAGATAACATTATCCGGCAAAATCAGGATATTCCCAGGATGAGGATCGGCATGAAAAAAGCCTTGAACAAAAAACTGATCCATTAAAAGAGCGGCACCGCGGTCGGCAATTTCTACCAGGTCATAGCCTTCATTCCGTAAAGTGACAATCTCCGAAGCCTTTACCCCCTTGACATACTCCATCGTAATCACGTGAGTTGTGGTGAGATCGTGATATACCTTGGGAATATAAATTGTCGGATTATCAAGAAATTGCCTGCCAAAACGTTCAATATTGGAAGCTTCGATCTTATAATTAATTTCTTTTTCGATGATTCGTGCAAAAATACTGACGAGACGGGTTGGATTCTGAATTTCAAATTCCTCAAGGTGGCGCTCCATGAGGTAACCAAGGTGCAGCATAATCTCGAGATCCACTTCAATTATCTTGCGGATATCAGGACGCTGCACTTTGACGACAACCTCTTCTCCGTTCCCAAGAGTTGCCCGATGGACCTGACCTATTGATGCCGCCGCCATCGGCTTTTCCTCAAAGGATTGAAAAACGGCGTCCAGAGACTGACCGAAATCCTCCCAGATAATTCTCCTTATTTCATTATATTCAAAGGGAGGAACATCATCCTGTAGTTTTTCCAGCTCCTTGGCATACTCATAGGGAATGAGATCCGGCCTGGTGGATAAAATCTGACCAAACTTGATAAAAGTAGGCCCGAGTTCTTCAAATACCAGCCTAATTCGCTCGGGCCTGGAGAGTTTTTCGATATTTTTCGGCTGCTTCTTGAACAGCATCTGCAGACTGATTTCAAGATACTGTTCAATCTTCAGCGTATCTATCAGCTCACCAAAACCATACTTGAAAAGAATGGTCAGTATTTCTCTGTAGCGGCCAAGATTTCGATACGTACGGCTTGTTGCACTTATTTTCCTGATATTCAGCATTACACTGTTTTCTTTTTGATTTTATCAGTGAGCCTTTTCTCCAGAGCGTCCAGGTCATCCTTGGAGACAAGTTTCATCTTTTTCAAGGTGTCTTCTGTTATTTTCTCAACATGTTTTTTGACCTGCTCTTTTGCAGACTCAGACTTTTCAAAAAGGTCATCTACGAATTTTTTCACCTCGCTTTCTGACAATTTTCCTTTTTCCACAAGCTCATCGGCCAACTCCTCAATTTTCTCTTTTGTAAGCGCAACAGCTCCAAGACCGGTGTAGAATGCTTTCTTAATCATGTCAATCATCAGAATCCCTCCTTTTAAGTGATTATTATTTACAAAATATAACCATTTCCTGCCTTATGCGAGATAAAAAAAATTTTCTTATTTTTGATTTCGGATTTGGGATTGCGGAATGAAAACACTTTATGGGTTTTCCAAAATCCGAAATCAAAAATCCGAAATTAAAAAATGAGCTTTGCGCTTGACAAGGAAAGGAATCGCGGGG
>JACNJZ010000111.1 GCA_014382295.1 Candidatus Desulfobia pelagia
GGAACATTTTATGTTGGGCTTCGCCTGTATTGTACACGCTCCGGATGTCGAGGGTTATGGTATTAAGTGAAGCCCAACAGAATAAGGAGCCAGGTTGCCGGCTCAGCCCAACCTACTCCTACTCCTGAATAATGGATTGAATCCGATATGATGAAAATAAACACAATAACGACCACTTCCGCGAGCGGGCCTCACGAAGCAAGAAAATCTAATTATCCAATAGAAAAAATGAATTAGTCACATCCATCAACTTAAAACTTAATACTTTTAACTTAAAACTTTCATACAAACTCAACCATGAACATAACAATGATCGGAACGGGCTATGTTGGCCTGGTCACAGGGGCATGCCTGGCGGAACTTGGCCACAGAGTCACCTGTATGGATAAGGATGAAGGTAAGATCAACCGGTTGCTGGCTGGTGAGATTCCTATCTACGAGCCTGGCCTGGACGCCCTTGTTGCCAAGAATGTCAATGATGGCCGTCTTTCATTTTCAACAGATCTGGCATCCTGCATCCCCGACGCCAGAGCAGTCTTTATCGCGGTTGGCACACCGTCATCGCGTCGTGGTGATGGGTATGCGGACCTTACATACATCTATGCCGCTGCAAAAGACCTTGCACCCCATCTGCAGAATTACACTGTTGTTATAGATAAAAGCACTGTCCCCGTCGGCACAGCTCGCCAGGTGGCCCGTGTCATACGGCAAGAAAACCCGCAGGCTGATTTTGAGGTTGTGTCCAACCCGGAATTCCTGAGGGAAGGTGCGGCCATTAATGATTTCATGCGGCCCGACAGGATTGTTATCGGCACTGATTCGGAGCAGGCTGGACAGGTGATGAAAGAGGTTTACAATCCTCTTTACCGCATCTCGGTGCCGTTTGTTATAACGGGTTTGGAGACCGCGGAACTTATTAAGTATGCGTCAAATGCCTTTTTATCCGTTAAGATTTCATTTATAAATGAAATGGCGAATATTTGTGAGGAAGTAGGGGCCGATGTTATTGATCTTGCCAAGGCTGTGGGTCTGGATGGCCGGATCGGCAAAAAATTTCTCCATGCCGGCCCGGGATATGGTGGATCCTGTTTTCCTAAAGACACGCTGGCACTTCTTCGGATTGCCCAGGAACACGGTGTCGCTTCACGTTCTGTTGAGGCCGCTGTTGAAATCAATGCCGCCCAGAAAGCCAGGATGGTAAAGAAAATACGCGATGCCCTTGGCGGATCAGTGGACGGAAAGACAATCGCGGCCCTCGGGCTTACCTTTAAACCGGAAACGGACGACCTGCGGGATGCGCCGGCCCTGACGATTCTGCCGCCGCTCTTTGAAAAAGGCGCAATAATTCAGGCTCATGACCCACAGGGAATGAAAGAGGCGTCAAAGATATTCCCTGATTTCACGTACGTGAAGAATGCATATGAGGCTTGCAATAATGCCGATGCCGTCGTATTGTTCACTGAGTGGAATCAATACAGGGCCCTGGACCTCCAGGATATTAAAGCAAGAATGAAAACCCCGATTTTTATCGACCTGCGGAATGTGTATTCTCCAGAACAAATGAGGCAGGCCGGTTTTACCTATGTGGGGGTTGGAAGGGGGTAGAAGTACTTGAAGTTCATAAAGTGAGCTAAAGTTCATAAAGTACTTAAAGTCCCTTAAGTTTGAAGTTTGAAGGAAGTTTAAATAGATTTTGCAGAATAGAGATTTTGCTCAAGAGCTGGAAAAACGAACTCGTGAGTTTGCTGTAAGGATAATTCGCCTATCTGCGCTGACACCAAATACACCAGAGGGTAGAGTAATCAGGAATCAGATTGCTAAGTCAGGTACTTCCGTTGGTGCTAATTACCGTGAAGCGAACCGTTCAAGAAGCAAGGCGGATTTTAGGAGTAAAATAAAGATATGTGAAAGTGAAGCCAGTGAAACCCAATACTGGCTAGAAGTAATAGTTGAGGCAGAGTTCCTTGACTGGAAACAAGTGAAGTTGGATCATAAGGAATGTAGTGAGTTGGTGGCAATATTTACTTCAATAACCAAAAAATTAACGATGTAATGTCTATGATTTCGTTGTATTTTAAGACACTTCAAGTACTTGAGGCACTTCAAATACTTAAGGCACTTTAAATGAGCTCAGTAAGCAAAGAACTAGATAAAAGCAAGAAGGAGATAGACCGCCTGGCCAGTAACTGGAAGGCCCTTCTTGACATCATGCCCGAGATGGTTGCGCTTATTGGTGAGGATTATGTTGTCCAGTATATGAATCCTGTTGCTATTTCAGCGTTTGGGGATTGCTGTGGGAAGCTTTGCAGTAAAAGTCTGTGCAATTCTGATGATCGATGTAAGGCATATTGCCCTGTTGATTTTGCTCTTTCAGGGAAAAGACAGACTGGTCTCGATGAAACCAGAATTGGTGATGTGGATGTCGAGTACAGTTATATCCCTTTCCAGGGGTATAAGGGTGACAAGCTTGTTTTGATGGTGATGCGGGATGTCACTGAGCGGAAACTCCAAGAGCAGGAACTGAAAAATTTTCACAACAATATTGAAGAAGTTCTGCAGCATAAGATTAAGGAGCTGAAAGAGAGTGAGGCCGTCAGAAACAATCTTTCCCGTGAGGTAAATCTTCTTCAGAAAAGGCTGGAGCATAAAGAGCAGGCCGATGAGATGATCGGTTCAAGCCGAAAAATGGCGATACTTCGTGATACTATTGACCAGGTAGCCGATTCTGATGCAACGATTCTGATAACCGGTGAATCCGGTACGGGAAAGGAACTGGTTGCTAACCTCCTGCGGGCCAGGAGTTACCGGCGAAACAAGACGTTTCTGAAGGTAAACTGCAACTCCATTAATGATAATCTGCTGGAGAGTGATCTCTTTGGCTACGAAAAGGGCTCGTTTACCGGGGCTTCTGCCCGCAAAAAAGGCAAGTTTGAGATCGTTGATGGCGGGACTATCTTCCTCGATGAAATTGGCGATATAAGTCCCCGCATGCAAGCGTCCCTCCTGCGCGTCCTCCAGAATGGGGAGGTCATGCGTGTCGGCGGAACCGAGCCCATTCACGTTGATGTCCGAATTATTACCGCAACCAATGTTGATCTTGCCAAAGCTGTCCAGGATGGAAGTTTCCGGCTTGATCTGTACTACCGTCTTAATATCATCAATGTTTTCATTCCGCCTCTCCGGGAAAGAAAAGAGGATATTGTTGATCTGGCGATTCATTTTGTTAAACATTATCGTCAGGCTTTTAAAAAGGAAATAGACTTCCTGCCTGAGGCCTTGATCAATAAGTTGTTGATGCATGACTGGCCGGGAAACATCAGGGAGCTCGAGAATGTTATCCAGCGGGCAGTTCTGATGGCCAGAAACAGCATGATCACAGAGCAGGATATGGTTTTTGACGCCAATCCCACTCCTGATAATAAGAGTAACTATTTGAATAGCGTTTACGATCGAATTGGCCGCAATTCATTAAAAGAGATTTTGGCTGAGTTTGAGCGCGACATTATATTGAACTGTCTTGAGAAGAATGAAGGAAACGTCCAGCAGGCGGCCTTTGATCTGCGAGTTGGGAAAACAGGTTTGTACGATAAGATGAAGCGGTATAAACTCACCCCTAAGCTTTTGAAGGACCGATAGTCCATTCCTGGCATTTTTATTGCAAGTATTTCGCTGGTAGATAATCAGGCGTGAATCACGGAGATACTTAAGGCATCTATGGAAGAGAATATAAAAAATAAAGTTGCGAACCAGTGCCCATACTGGTCTATGCATAATAGTCATGAATGCAAAATGACTAAAGGCGGATTGTATATCCCTATGCCTGAGCATGTGGATATGTTTTGCTCTAAGCCTCAGTATTCCCTGTGTCATCAGTATCTTAGGGGATGTGAGCTTCTCAAGGAGACCGCCAGGAAATATGGATTTATTGTTGACGGAGGCCGCCGAAAATATCGCCGGGTTTCCGACAGGGCAATCCTGTCTCTTTCTGTCTGTGATGCCAGCCGTAATCTTTTGGGCCTTTTGGACGATAAAGCTTTAACCGTAGATCTCAGCCTTGGCGGTATGCGCCTTGAAAGCAGTAAGAAAATCCAGAAAGACAGCCTTGTTTCCTTCCAGTTCTCCCCTGATTTTTCCATACCCAACCTGTCCGGAACCGGAGAGGTAAAGTGGTGCGAACCTGCCGATAATGCAGGTCATTTTCAGGTCGGTGTCGCTTTTGCCGATTTCGAATTGACCCAGGCAATAGGTTCTCATCTCGGCCTGCCGATGATGTAGGATAGTTATTGGGTTTGTTGAGTTGTTGTGTTATTGTGTTTTTTTTTCAAAAAACCTCTGTGTACTCTGCGTCTCTGTGAGAGATTAAGCAGGAAGGCCTTATTTGTGAAAAGTATTACCCTCTAAACGATTGAACCTCCCATGCAGCGCATCAACTCTCCCTTAAATCCGGTTTAATTTCCTTTTTTTCGGAATGGAAGCATTTTTTCTAGTTATTTCGGTATGTTGTCTGTCTGTGTGAGTTCGGAAAACTGATCTTGGATGAAGGGGGAAAGTCTCCAGTTAATCATTTCTGACGCAGTTGAGTGTTTGTAACATGTTGAAATAGCAGGAATATGTCATTTG
>JACNJZ010000210.1 GCA_014382295.1 Candidatus Desulfobia pelagia
ACGATACGGCTCATCACTGATCATATAAATTGTCGTCCCAAACTCTTCCTGACAGACTGAAAGAAGTTCTCCCAGGGCCTTCATATCACTTTCAGGGTAAATCTGACCCGTGGGATTATTAGGACTGTTAATGATCAGGGCCTTGGTGTTTGCAGTGACAGCCTTTTTTATCGCATCGAGATCAAGATTAAAATCCTCTTTGGTATTGACCACTTTTGCAACACCGCCCTGGTTATCAATATAAAAATGATATTCGACAAAGAAAGGCGCCAGAACAATAACCTCTTCCCCGGGATTCAAAAGTGCTTTTAATGTTACATTGATAGCCCCGGCAGCTCCGCAGGTCATGATCATATCATCTGCGGCAACCGTCATCCCCTGTTCTTTGGATATCTGTCCGGCAACCGCCTGCCGGACATTGAGATACCCGCCATTAGGCATATAACTGTGCTGCCCGGGTGAGGTGTCTAAAACCAGCCTCTGGATGGTTGCATCAAACTCCGGCGGTGGTGGCAGATCCGGGTTTCCAAGGCTGAAGTCAAATACATTTTCAGCGCCGTATTGCTGCTTCAACTTGGCACCTTCCTCAAACATTTTTCGAATCCAGGAGGAGCGCTGGGCAAATTCATTCATTTTCTTTGAAATACTCATCTTGTCACCCTATTTTGTATTGTATTTGGTTTTGAAATGGTGATATGCGGCGTTAATCTCTTTCATTTTTTCTTCTGCTACGTTCTTAAATTCTTCGCCAAGATGCCCAACCTTATCCGGATGATACTTCATGCTCAGTTTCCGGTAAGCCTTCTTGATCTGTTCAAAATCAGTCCCTGGCTGTATGCCAAGAACCTCATAATAATCTTCTTCCCTGGTGGCAGCGGCCTGTCGCCTGTGGATATATCTGCTTTGAATCCTCAGCAGATCATATCGGGAAATATTTAGATATTCAGCAATATTCTGGGCAAGTTCAAGTTCCTGACCAGAGACATGATCATTACTGAAAAGCACCTGATAAACAAGTTCAACAAGAATCAGACGCGGCTCATAAGCAAAACCGTCCCTGAACTGACTGAGCAGTGTTTCCAGAGAATCAGTATTGGTAGAAGCATCCTTGACCAGCTCTTTAACCCAGAACATCTGCTCCTGATTATAGTGCAGATGTGTCCTGAAAAAATTACTGATAGCCTGGAGTTCAGCTTTGGTGACATTACCGTCAAACTGGGCAATTTTGACAAGGATATGAACCAGAAGAGAGACAAAATTATTCCGCGCTTCAGTCTGGCCCTGCTCGTAATCACTGACCTTTCTCTTGATATAATAAGAAAATCCCCAGAACCCCAGCCACAGAAAAAACAGAGTAAAAAGAAATGCACCAAAGAGAAAACCGATAACATCAAAAAGCAAAGGTGCACCGCCAAACAAAAGGAGCAACAAGGTGCCTACTATAAGACAACCTCCGCATCCTGGCTGCCGATGATAATGGTATTGATACCTCATGACTCGCCCTCGGCAAAGAGAGCCTCTGCAAATTCATCCGCATTGAAATCGCGCAGATCATCCATCTGTTCGCCAATACCAATGAATCGTATGGGAATAGTCAGCTCCCGGCATATATTAACAACAATTCCACCCTTTGCAGTGCCGTCAAGTTTGGTTAAAGCAAGCCCTGTGATATCAACTGCTTCACTGAACAGCCTGGCCTGTGAAACAGCATTCTGACCCGTTGTCGCATCTATAACCAGCAAAACCTCATGGGGCGCGTCAGGAATTTTCTTTGCCATGACCCGCTTTATTTTTTTGAGTTCCTCCATAAGGTTGACTTTGGTATGCAGACGACCTGCAGTGTCAACGATAATAACATCAACATTCTTATTCTCAGCGTAATCGAAGGCATCAAAAACAACAGATGAAGGGTCAGCACCGGTCTTCTGGGCAACAACATGTACCCCAATCCGCTCTCCCCATATTTGCAACTGCTGAACGGCTGCAGCCCGAAACGTATCGGCGGCCACAAGGATAACATTCTGACCTGCTTTTAAAAACTTATTGGCCAGCTTGGCAATTGTTGTGGTTTTCCCTACACCATTTACTCCAACAACCATAATGACAAAGGGCCCTTTAGCGGGCATTACCAGTTCTGCCTTCTGATCTGAGCTGTGGAGAAAACCTGCGATTTTTTCTTTCAAAATACGCTTTAAGACCTGGGGGTCACTCAGCTCTTTTCTGTCAACCTTCGCCCTGACACTTTCGACAAGTTCATGGGTAGTTCCGACACCGAGGTCTGCAGTAATAAGGATTTCTTCGAGTTCATCGAGGAGTTCCGGGTCAATAACTTTTTTGCCAAGAAAAAGCGCATCCACTCTGCTGACGATGGAATTTCTCGTCTTTGCAAGCTGCTCCTTGAGCCGGGAGAACAGACCACCATTCTTTTCGGACGGTTTGGATCTGGCCGTCTCCGGAGCATGTTCGCGCACAGCAATTGAAGCAACAGACTTGTTTTCCTCTTCAGAAATAAGTACATCTTCAGCCTGGGCAGCTGATTCACTCTTGTCATCTTCGATATCTTCGCGAGCGAGCTCGCTCCTACCGGCAGAATCCTCCTGAACATTTTTTTTAGGTTTCTTCTTAAACCAGCCTAGCATGACTCTCCTTCTATTTCCTTTAAAGCACAAACAATCTCATCGATAACACAGGTGGGGGTTGACGCCCCTGCTGATATCCCGACACATTCAAATTTATTTATTTTTTGCAGATCAAGATCCTGTTTAGACTCCACCACAAAAACAGGAACTTTCATCTCCATGGCTATTTGCCCAAGCCTCTGGGTATTGGCACTGCCTTTACCGCCGACAACTATCATTGCATCAACCTTTTCACATATTTCGCGAACCTCTGCCTGTCTATTATGGGTTGAATCGCAGATTGTATTAAAAATCTTTCCGTCGGGATGATATTCCAGGATTTTATCGGTCAATTGTTTAAATTTCACTTCATCCTGGGTTGTCTGACTGACGACAATATATGGTGATGTTATCGACAACTTTTCAATATCCTCCTCGTCACTTACCACGGCAACTTGAGGTTCTGCGTACCCCATAAGGCCAATAACCTCTGCATGGTTTTTGTCACCGATGATGATGGTAAAATAATCCTGGGTTTTATATTTGCGAATAATGGCCTGAACATTCATGACCCGTGGACATGTTGCATCATGAATCTCAGCCCCGGTGGCCTCCAACTGCTTCTTCTGTATAGGAGGTATACCATGAGCCCTGACAACAATAATTCCTTCGCTTTTTTCCGGGATTTCTTCAAGCACCGTCACCCCTTTTTCCTTCAACTGCTCAAGAACCTGGGGGTTATGAATTAAAGGTCCGAATGTCGCAATAGGATCTTTTCGCTCGGCCAGTTTCAAAGTGGTATCCACAGCTCTCTGGACACCCATGCAGAAACCGGCTGTTTTGGCTAATATTACTTTCATGATTTATTTGTTGATGAATCAGCAGATAACACAGACCTCAAAAAATCATTTTCGTAACGCAAAGATACTAAACCGCAAAGGTAACATATTGTTTTTAAAAAATTCTTTGTGCCTTAGTGTCTTTGCGTTAAAATTATTAATTTTTACCAGTCTATCATTTTTTATTTCGTGTTACTTGTACCCATTCCCCATCAACCAACAGATAATGGGGTCTGAAATTGGCCTTGTATTCCATGGCCTGTATTTCGTGGATACAGTAGCCTAGATAGAGATAGCCGAGGTCGTATTTCCGGCATAACTCAATGAGATACAGAATATTATACGTGCCGGGGCTCCGACGGGATTCTGCCGGATCAAAATAAAAATATACCGCATTGATCCAACTCTCACCAATATCGATGATCCCAACACCAACAAGTCTTCCGTTCAGGCGATATTCAATTTCCAGCGTGTTGGTTATGCTGCTGGCGAAAAACGTCCCATAATAATCCACCGATGAATTTCCCCTGCCCGGAAAACGTTCACCAAGAAACTCACCGCACAGGGCCAGTTTTTCTTCAGTTATAGTAAGCGGACCCAAGGTGACAACAATATCGCTATTGCGCTTCCAAACCCTTTTCTGATTCCTGTTTGAATTAAATTCTGAAGGAATAACCCTGATGGGGGTGCACTTTCGACACCCGGGACAATTCATTGTATAAAGGGTGTTACCGTTACGCCTGAAACCTGCCGCCAGAAAACTGCCTAAAACAGAATCAGGAAGCCCCCCGAACTGCTGCTGTCGATATACAGCAGTTTCAGCCATTCCGTAAGGGCATTCAGCAGGAATATCATAAAAATACTTGAGATACTCCTCAATGCTGACATTTTGTTGGGCGTGAAATTTCCTGGCAGACATTTAAAAGAAAGTTTTAAGTTGCAAGCCTTAAGGCCACCCACCTACTTATTTTGCACATCTATGATTTCCGACCAAAATCATCATCAAAGCGAATGATATCATCCTCTCCAAGATAACTGCCGTTCTGTACTTCAATGAGTTCAAGAGGTATGATTCCAGGGTTCTCCAGGCGATGCTTATCGCCGCAGGGGATATACGTTGACTGGTTTTCGAGAACCAGATACTCTT
>JACNJZ010000179.1 GCA_014382295.1 Candidatus Desulfobia pelagia
TCTGTTGCGTATTCCATGAAGTCGATTTCAAGAGACACTGCCGCAATAATAGCAGAACCAATTATAGCAATTCCCCATGCCCAGGCTTTAGACGGGATTAATGACCCTAATATAACAAATATCTTTTTCATTTCATCTCCTTATGGGGTGGCTTCGGTCCATCCGTTAGCATCATGTCCTATTACAATCCATTCATTCGCAACCACACAGACCAAAGAGGCAAAATCCCCTTTAGCCCCTGAGCTGATTATAGCCTCTCCTGCTGCTGCCGTAGTGCCATCAAGTACAATCGTGTCAGTACCATTAGGATCGAGTGTTATGGCACCGCCAAAGCCATCAACTATCATTATACTCATTCCAACAACAGCGGCAGCCAGATCCATTTCTATTACATCGGCATCTCCGTTTACAGCAACACCTCCATAATGCGATTGAGTTGGAATTGCATAAGTAGCTGTTGTGTCCACATTAACATCGAGTTTCCCGTTTAATTCACCGGTTGTGTACCAGTTCCCTGTTAGAGTTGTAAAATCCCCATCAGCATCTACGCTGTCCATGGTTACTGCATCGGTTAATATTTTAGCTGTGGTTACTGCATCATCGTCTAATGTCCAGGTTGCGCCAGTGGCGGATACGGTTATACTCCCTTTGTCGCCGTCTGTTACGCCGACTTTGGCTGTGTTCGCTTCAACCGCTGTTATCTGCGCGGCCGTGGCATATCCTGTCTGGGCGTTCGTTGCCGCCCTGAAACCAATTTCCTGTGTAGAAAGACTCAAACCTCCGGTTGTGGCAGATGCAGCCAGCGTAACATCTGTCGAGTTGTCTGTTCCGGCAACATCGACACCAATGCTTGTTCTAAGAGTAGCCCCGGTTTCTTCTGCAAATGTGCCTGCTCCGGTTCCAACAAGAATACCACTGTCTTGGGTGAACTCTGAGTCCTTGACGTACTGCGGATGGTCATCGTCAGACAAACCGCCTAAATTCCCATGGTCAGGACTTTGGAAAGTTGGGGCAGCACCAGCGCCATTACTGGTTAAGACCTGGATAGCTGTTCCAGTCGCCACGGCAGCAGGGTCCCCAGAAGCGTCGAATGTAATCAGATTTCCGGCGGTTCCTGGAGCCATCCTCGCAAGAGTGACTGAATTATCCTCAAGGGATGTTTTTGCTGTATTTGCCTCAACCGCTGTTATCTGCGCGGCAGTTGCCACACCAGCCGCCGCATTAGTAGCAGCCGGCAATGTGACATCATCAGCACCACCATCAGATGTGATAGAAACATTTGTTGTATCAACAGTCCCAACACTTAATGCGGTAGATACATTTGACACCTTGGCATTATTGGTAACAACATCTGAATGATCTTTCCCGTCAGATGTTCTATGTGTTGTATTTAGGGCAACCGATGCGTTATTAGTGGAACTTAAAAATCCAGCGTGGCCAGAGTTATAAACAAAGATCAAAAACAGGATAAGTAAAAATCTAATACGTTTCATATCCCCTCGCTTATTGCCACATTCGCATTAGACGGAATACTCCCAATTGCTGAAATGGCATTTGTTATATTGAACAATTCAAGGCTATCCCCCGGGTTAAGTCTGAACATGGTTGTTGAGACTGTAGCATCACCTGAGAGATTAATATAAACAACACCTGCAGCATCGTTATTCTGGATAAGCACATATCGGCCTTTTAAATTTATAGGAGATATGTCAGCTGCCGCCGCCGTTACAGTTACTGACCTTTGGATTTGCTTTACCGGAAAATCCTTTGCTATTGCCGGGAAAGAGAAAAATAAAATAATTGCTGTTATTAAAATTATTCGTTTCATGACATACTCTCCTTTAAAGTTATTAAATTCTTTTTATCTTTTTAAACTGATTCCATCAAGTTTTTTCTAAAAAACGTCTTCGGAAATTGTTGTTGCCTTTTTCGCAAGCTCATTCTTTTTTCTCCTTGTTGCGCTTAATCTCATTCTTTTTTGTATAGCAGTCATATTAGGATCTGTATAAATACGCCTTTCCTCTGATCTTATAGCAGAAAGCTGTTTGCTTATTTTGTTATATAATTTTCTGTATCTGAGCTTGTTCCGCTGCTCCAATGTTACTGCTTTCCCCCCTGGGGTGTCTCTGTATTTTCTGATATCGCCCCACATCATATCAAGTTCGGACATATTCTCATAAAACTTGTTCACATATTTTGAACTTTTCGCTTCCTCGTCTCTGACAAAGGATGAAACCGGATTCCATGTGTATTCGCTCAGTTTTGTTTCAGGAGAGATATCGCCATTAACTTTCTTTATAAGAAAGTCTATTGATGCAAGAGTGGTTGCACCAGCCCAGCCAGTATATGCTTTAACTAAGTGTTGTATTTGAACAGGAGAAAGGATCACATCATCTGGTAATACTGCCGACATTGCGGCGCTTGTCCCTTTCGCTACCTCACTTGTCCATGGACTTGACCTTTCTTTTTTTGATAAATGCTGCATGGCTATTGATTCAATTTTTGTGTTCCTGAAAGAATCTTTGTTTGCATAAATCTCAAGCAGGGGTTTGAACGCCTGTGGAACAGCACTTATAGCGAAGGTATCTGATAGTGTATGATATAGTGCAGACCCCAATTCATCTATATCTGAATTGGCATCTAAAAATTGTCTGGCCATCTGCTCATTCATGTATGCTATTGCTCCAACCTCAAAAGGCCTTGGGATTCTGAACATTCTATCAACGCCCGGGATCTTGAATAAATGATATGTTCTTTTTTCCCATTCCTGGGCCTCGTCGTAATCATCGTCACCTGACATAGCCAGCATTAATGCAACAGATGCAATGGTATACGTTGCGATGACCTGCCCGAATTGATTCCGTTGTGCCGGGTCCATGGCTGCCCTTGAAAGTTTATCAAGCCCCTGAATCCTTGCGTTTAAAAATGGAATAGTCTGAGTAAGAACACGGATTGAAGCAAAACTCCCGGACCTGGCAAAGTCAAGTTGATCCCGTGCATTAAAGTTTGCTTCCAGTAAAGTTTTACCTTCTGCTAAATCCTTTTGAAATCCTGCCACACGGTTAATGTTTTCCAGGGTGTTCCCAAAATTCTCATATTGATGCCACATTAAGGATACTCTATTCATAGTATTCAGGATTGTTCTCTGTGCGACACCGACCAGCCGCTTCATTGCGTCTGGATCATTGCCATGAATGTACCCTTCTTGGCTAAACGCTCCGCCTCCGGCTTCCATTCGTTTCATGGTTGCCGTATTTTTAAACCCAACAGCGATATTTTTCAATGGATTCCTTGACACGTTGGCAACTGCAGGTGCGTGGAGCGAGTCTCTCATAAGGTTTCTTATTTTAAATCCAGGGCTCGCGGTTACACCCCTGGTAAGGCCTCGTTTAAATGCTCTCATCGCTTTCATTGCGGGAGTGTTTGACCCCTCATAACTTAGAGACATTATTGAATCTAAAACAAGTTGTCCTTCTGGTGTCTGGTCAAGTTCATACCATATCTCCCGTCCATTATCTCTAACATAAACAGAGTTTTTGCCATGCGGGATATTTAAAACATCTCCGGCCTCCATAAGACCCATTTCAACCAGGTGTTTATGAACTTCTCTTTTTGCTGTTTTTAATGTCTCAAAAGTTTTGACAAAACCACCATCGGCATCTGCATGGTATACCTCATCAATCAGGCTTATAGTTGCAGAGGTATCTTCAATCCCTTCAAGAGTAAAAGAATTTTCTTCTTCCTTCCAGAAGGCTTTACCTGTTAGCCTTGTTGCCATTCCCATTTCTTCTGCAGACTCAAGTGCTTTCTTGCCGGCCTGGTTCCTTAACCCAGCACTGATCAAATGATTCCAGTTTAAAAGAGTGTTTGTAAGAAGGTCGTCAAGCTGTGATTTTCCGCCTTTCAGTTTCTTATATGCTTGCTGGTTGGTAAGCCCGTTAATATTCCCGGGTCCTCTCCTGGATGTTTCCTGTTCCTCAAGCATCCTATAAAAAGGAACATAAAAACCTTCTTCTCTCCATCGCTGGGCTTCTTCTTCATTCACAAGATTTGTTTTAACAGCTATATCGGTTATGGCCGCTCCAAGTTCCTCGAACTCCCTTCTTGCAGTATCGTACAGTTCTTCCCGGCCTTGGTTTAAAGTCTTGCCGGCGGCTATCTGTTCCGGGGTAAAAAGGTGTTCTCTACCTTCTGTCATGAGTTTTTCTGACCTGTTCGCTGCAATCCATGCCAGAAAATCATCCAATTCATTCCCAAGAGGCGCAAGGATCTCTTTTAAGCTCTTTGAGCCCTCTTTAATATCAACAGCGCCAGAAGGATCAAGGATAGGCATACCTACATTTATGGCTGTCATTAATACACCAGTATCAGATTTTGTTAAATGAGCCATCATCCAGGCTTGTTTGTCTTTTAGAATTTTATTGAGACTGTGGAATTGATCAACAATCCCCTGTCTTAATTTAGTCCCGGCAAGAACCTTCGCCTCTTCAACTCTCTCTTTGATCGTTACCTTATCTCTTTGTCCGAAACCACCAGCTTTTTTAAAAGCTTGCTGCCCTGGCGTATATATCCTATCCTCAGATATCTGGAACCGGAT